>NZ_RPSE01000114.1:0-16061 GCF_003949955.1 Streptomyces sp. WAC05292 | reverse complement strand
CCCGCCTCCCACGCCCTCACCGCCGTCCCGCGGTTCACCGAACCGCAGGACGCGACCCCGCCCGGCTCCCTGCTCGCCCCCATGCCCGGCACCGTCGTCCGCGTCGCCGAAGGCCTCGCGCCGGGCGACACCGTCACCGCCGGGCAGCCCCTGCTCTGGCTGGAGGCCATGAAGATGGAGCACCGCGTCACCTCGCCCGCCTCCGGCACGCTCACCGCGCTCCACGCCCTCCCCGGCCACCAGGTCGAGGTCGGCACCCTGCTCGCCGTGGTCCAGGAGGAGGAACCCCGCCCATGAGCCCCGCCACCGCGCCCGTCGCGGAAACCGAAGAGCACCGCGCGCTGCGCACCGCCGTCGCCGCCCTCGGGCAGCGCTACGGCCGCGACTACCACGCCCGCATCACCGAAGAGGGCGGCCGGCCCGCGGAACTGTGGGCCGACGCCGCCAAGCTCGGCTACCTCGGCGTCAACCTGCCCGAGGAGTACGGCGGCGGGGGCGGCGGCATCGCCGAGCTGTCCATCGTCCTGGAGGAACTCGGCGCCGCCGGCTGCCCGCTGCTGATGATGGTCGTCTCCCCCGCCATCTGCGGCACCGTCATCTCCCGCTTCGGCAGCCCCGCCCAGAAACGGGCCTGGCTGCCCGGACTCGCCGACGGCAGCCGCATGATGGCCTTCGGCATCACCGAGCCCGACGCCGGCTCCAACTCGCACCGCATCACCACCACCGCCCGGCGCGACGGCTCCGACTGGGTGCTGACCGGCCGCAAGGTGTTCGTCTCCGGCGTGGACATCGCCGACGCCACGCTGATAGTGGGACGCACCGAAGACGCCCGGACCGGCCGGCTGAAGCCCTGCCTCTTCATCGTCGACCGCGACGCCCCCGGCTTCTCCCGCTCGCCCATCGACATGGAACTGCGGGCCGCGGAGAAGCAGTTCGAACTCGTCCTGGACGAGGTGCGGCTGCCGGCCGGCGCGCTCGTCGGCGCGGACGACACCGGCGACCAGGGCGAAGCCCCCGACACGGGCCTCCTCCAGCTCTTCGCCGGCCTCAACCCCGAGCGCATCATGACCGCCGCGTTCGCCGTCGGCATCGGCCGCCACGCCCTGGCCCGGGCCGTCGAGTACGCCCGCACCCGGCAGGTGTGGACCGAGCCGATCGGCGCCCACCAGGCCATCGCCCACCCCCTCGCCGCCGCCCACATCGAGCTCGAACTGGCCCGCCTGATGATGCAGAAGGCCGCCCGCCTCTACGACTCCGGCGACGACGCGGCCGCCGGAGAGGCCGCGAACATGGCGAAGTACGCTGCTGCCGAGGCCTGCGTGAAGGCCGTGGACCAGGCGGTCCACACCCTGGGCGGCAACGGCCTCACCCGCGAGTACGGCCTGGCCTCCCTGGTCACCGCCTCCCGGGTGGCCCGCATCGCCCCCGTCAGCCGCGAGATGATCCTCAACTTCGTCTCGCACCAGACCCTCGGCCTGCCGAAGTCGTACTAGCGGCACCGGCCCGGCGGCGGCCCGCGGTCCGCGGCCGCCGACCGGCCCGGCCGGAACCGGACCCGCACGAAAGGAGCGGCATGGAGGAGGACGCCCTCGTCACCGCCGCGCACGCGCACGGCATCGCCACCCTGGCCCTCGACTCCCCGGCCAACCGCAACGCCCTCTCGGCCCCCCTCGTCGCCGGGCTGCGCGCGGCGCTCGCCGCGGCCGCCGCCGACCCGGCCGTACGCGCCGTCGTCCTCACCCACACCGGCGGCACGTTCTGCGCCGGAGCCGACCTGAAGAACCCCTGCGACCCCGCCGACTTCCTCGGCCTGCTCCGCGAGATCGCCGAGCTGCCGCGGCCCGTCGCCGCCCGCGTCACCGGGCACGTCCGCGCGGGCGGCCTCGGCCTGCTCGGCGTCTGCGACGTCGCCGCCGCCGGGCCGCAGTCCACGTACGCCTTCACCGAGACCCGCCTCGGCATCGTCCCCGCGGTGATCTCGGCGCCGCTGCTGCCCCGCCTGGAACCGCGCGCCGCGGCCCGCTACCTGCTGACCGGCGAGGCCTTCGACGCCGCCGAGGCGGTCCGCATCGGCCTGCTCACCGTGCACGGCGACGACGTCGACGAGGCCCTCGCCCCGGTCCTGGACGGCTTCCGCAAGTCCGGCCCCGAGGCCCTCGCCGCGACCAAGCGGCTCGTCACCGCCCCCGTACGGGTGGCGCTGGCCGCCGACGGCGAGGCCCTGGCGGAGCTGTCGGCCCGGCATTTCGGCTCCGCGGAGGCCCGCGAGGGCATCACCGCCCGCATGGAGCGCCGCGACCCGGCGTGGGCGCTGTGACCGGCACGCCGGCCGCCGCCACGGCAGCGGCGGCGGGTCGGGGCACGGCCGACGACCGGCCCGGGAACGCGCCCAAGCAGGCCCGCAGCCGCGTCACCCGCCGCCACCTCCTGGACGCGGCCATCACCTGCCTCGCCGAACACGGCTGGGCCGGCTCCACCGTGGCCGTCGTCGCCGAGCGGGCCGGCGTCTCCCGCGGCGCCGCCCAGCACCACTTCCGCACCCGCGAGGACCTCTTCACCGCGGCCGTCGAGTTCATGGCGGAGGAGCGCTCGGCCGCCCTGCTGCGCGAGCGGCGGCGCGCCGAGGCCGCGGGCGGCGGCCCCGCCGGCCGCGCCGCAGTCGTCGAGGCGCTGGTCGACCTGTACACCGGGCCGATGTTCCGGGCCGCCCTCCAGCTGTGGGTCGCCGCCTCCCACGAGGAGCAGCTGCGGCCCCGCGTCGCCGAGCTGGAGGCGCGCCTGGGCCGGGAGACGCACCGGATGGCCGTGCAGCTGCTGGGCGCGGACGAGTCGGTGCCGGGCGTACGGGAGACCGTGCAGGGCTTCCTCGACATGGCCCGCGGGCTGGGCCTGGCGAACGTCCTCACCGACGACGCGGCCCGCCGCGCCCGGGTGGTCGCCCAGTGGACCCGCATCCTGGACGCCGCCCTGGGCTGACGGGAGGGCGGGCGGCAGCCGGCACCGCCCGCCGCCCGCCCGCCCGGGGCGGTCGCGGTCAGGCCGTCCTGGCGATGTCCGCGTAGCCCTCGATCTCCTGCGGGTTGCGCTTGCCGGGGCCGGTGTAGCGGGCGGACGGGCGGACCAGGCGGCCCGTGCGCTTCTGCTCCAGGATGTGCGCGGACCAGCCCGCGGTGCGGGCGCAGGTGAACATGGAGGTGAACATGTGCGCCGGGACCTCCGCGAAGTCCAGCATGATCGCCGCCCAGAACTCCACGTTGGTGGCGAGCACCCGGTCGGGGCGGCGGGCGTGCAGCTCCTCCAGGGCGGCCTTCTCCAGCGCGGCGGCCACCTCGTAGCGGGGGGCGTCCAGCTCCTTGGCGGTGCGCCGCAGGACGCGGGCGCGGGGGTCCTCGGCGCGGTAGACGCGGTGGCCGAAGCCCATCAGCCGCTCGCCCTTGTCGAGGGCCTTCTTCACGTAGGCGACGGCGTCGCCGGTGCGCTCGATCTCCTCGATCATGCCGAGCACGCGGGACGGCGCCCCGCCGTGCAGCGGCCCCGACATGGCGCCGACGGCACCCGACAGGGCGGCCGCGACGTCCGCGCCGGTGGAGGCGATGACGCGGGCGGTGAAGGTGGAGGCGTTCATGCCGTGCTCGGCGGCCGAGGTCCAGTAGGCGTCGACGGCCTTGACGTGCCGCGGGTCCGGCTCGCCCCGCCACCGGATCATGAACCGCTCGACGACGGACTCGGCCTTGTCGATCTCCCGCTGCGGGACCATCGGCAGGCCCTGCCCGCGCGCGGACTGGGCGACGTACGACAGGGCCATGACGGCGGCGCGGGCCAGGTTGTCGCGGGCGGTCCGCTCGTCGATGTCGAGGAGCGGTTTCAGGCCCCAGACGGGGGCGAGCATGGCCAGCGCGGACTGCACGTCCACGCGGATGTCGCCGGAGTGGACGGGGATCGGGAAGGGCTCGGCGGGCGGCAGGCCGGGGTTGAACGCCCCGTCGACCAGCAGGCCCCACACGTTCCCGAAGGAGACGTGGCCCACCAGGTCCTCGATGTCGACACCCCGGTAGCGGAGGGCTCCGCCTTCCTTGTCGGGTTCGGCGATCTCCGTTTCGAACGCGACGACTCCTTCGAGCCCGGGTACGAAGTCGGACATCAGGCGGCTCCTCAGATAGTGCGGACACGCGCGGTTGCCGGCGTGCCTCGCGGTCCGGCGCGGTCATCCCCGTTGATGCCCGGTACGGCCGGCGGCCACCCGCGGGGGGCCTGGCGACCGGCCCCAAGATTTTGGCGGCTCCGGATCCCGGGCGGAAGCGTGACATACGGCACACTCGCAGGAGCACCCTTGCGGCAGGATGGCACGCGTGACCGACATGGACCTTGATCCCTCCGCCATGCGCAAGCAGTACCGCTCCGAGATCGTCCTGGAGGACGGCCTCGACGAGGACCCCATGCGGCAGTTCGCCCTGTGGTTCCGGCAGGCGGCCGACTCGCACCTGTTCGAGCCGAACGCGATGGTCGTCTCGACGGCGGACGCCGCGGGCCGGCCCAGCTCGCGGACGGTGCTGCTGAAGCAGTTCGACGCGCGGGGCTTCGTCTTCTACACGAACTACGGCTCCCGCAAGGGCCGCGAGATCGACGCCAACCCGCAGGTCTCGCTGCTCTTCCCCTGGCACCCGATCGCCCGGCAGGTCGTCGTCACCGGCACGGCGACCCGGGTGGGCCGGGACGAGACGGCGGCCTACTTCCGCTCGCGGCCCCACGGCTCGCAGCTGGGCGCCTGGGCGAGCGAGCAGTCCCGGGTGATCCCCTCGCGGGCCGAGCTGGACCGGCGCTACGCGGAGCTCGCGGCCCGGTATCCGGAGGGCGAGCAGGTCCCCGTGCCGACGGAGTGGGGCGGGATCCGGGTCGCGCCGGACGAGGTGGAGTTCTGGCAGGGCCACGAGAACCGGCTGCACGACCGGCTGCACTACGTCCGCGAGGGGGCGGGCTGGCGCATCGAGCGCCTGTGCCCGTAAGAGGGGCCCTGCTCGCGCTGGGGGCCTGCGGAAACGCAGGCGACCCGCGGGCTCCGTCCTCTCCTGCAGTGAGAGGAGCCGGCCGGACGTGCCGGCGAGCCCGCGGGTCGGGTGACTGCTGTGGTTTGGCGCCGGGCGTCCTCCGCCGGGCACCGCACTGGGTGCGTTGCGACGACGGGCCCTAGCCCGCAGTCACCTCACGCGTCCGGTAGTCGTACATTTCCGGAACCACCTCCCTTCTCGTGTACCGCAGACATTAGGACGCTCCCGGCGGGGTCTCAACCGATTTCTTTCGGGACGATTCGGGGAATGCGGTGTGGGCTGCGTCACGTTCCAGTTCAATGATCTGACGTGCCGCACACGCGAGACACCTGCGGGGGTGCCAGGTGAGTGCTTCCGGACAACCCACCCACGATTTGCTGGCCGCGCTGCTGGACGGGATGGACGCGGCCCTGTGCGCGTTCGACTCCGACGGCGTGGTCACCCACTGGAACCGCGAGGCCGAGCGGATCCTGGGCTGGACCGCGGCCGAGGCGGTGGGCCGCAAGGGCTTCTCCGGCTGGGCTGCCCGGCCCGCCGACGCCCAGGACGTCGAGGACCGGCTCATGGCCGCCCAGGACGTGCCCGGCCGGCAGGTCCACGAGTTCGCGCTGCAGACCAAGGACGGCGGGCGGGTCCTGGTGCGGACGCAGTCCGCGGGCGTCCCCGGGGCGGACGGCAGGCCCGCCGGCGTCTACTGCGCCTTCACCGAGGTGCACGCCCAGATCGACCTGGAGCGGTCCATCGCGCTCAGCGACGCGCTGATGGACGACGCCTCCTGGGCCGTGGTCCTCGTCGACGTGGACCTGCGGCCCGCCGTGGTCAACGCGCGCGCCGCCCGTGCCTTCGGGTCCGGGCGCACCGACCTGCTCGGCCGCCCGCTCGGCGACCTGCTGGCGCAGGGCGCCGAGGAGCTGGAGGCGGCCCTCCAGCACGTGCTGGCCGAGGGGGCCCCGCCGGGCCCCGCCGAGATGTGGGTGTCGGTGCGCACCCCGGAGGGCGAGCGGCGCTGCTGCTGGCGGTGCGGGTTCGTACGGCTGGGCTCGCCGCTGGCGGAGGAGCCCGTACCGCTGGGCGTGGGGTGGCTGTTCCAGGACGTCACCGAGGACCGGCAGGACGCGCTGGACACCTCCCGGCTGCGGTTCCGCACCGCCCAGCTGCACCGGGCGGGCCGGGCCGCCGCCGAGTGCGAGGACCCGGCGGAGGCGGCCGGGGTGCGCCTGGACTTCGCGCTCGCCGGATTCGCGGACCACGCCCTGCTGGACGTGCTGGAGCCGTCCGCCGAAGCCCCGGGGAAGACGCCGCGGCTGGTCCGGACGATCGCCGCCCCGCCTGCGCCGGCCGGGCGGGGGGCGCGGGCCGTGCCGTACGAGCAGGGGCACCCGGTGCTCCAGGCGCTGGACCGGATCGGCTCGGTCCGGGCGAGCGCCCCCCGCGGCGAGGCCGTCGAGGGCTGGGCGCGGGCGCGGCTGTGGCCCGAGGGCACGGCGCACGCCCTGTGCACGGTGCTGCGCAGCCGGGGCCGGACGCTGGGGGCGCTGACGTACCTGCGGTCGGCGTCGCGGTCCGCGTTCGACCGCGCGGACGCGGCGTACGCGGAGGAGGTCGCGGGCCGGGTGGCGGCCGACCTGGACCTGGCGCGCGCCGCGCCGGAGCGGCCGTAGCGTGCGCGGCGGCGGGGGCGGGCCCCGGTCAGTGCCGGTAGAAGATCCGGTCGCCGTACTCCCGCATGACGCGGCCGTTCCACTCGTGGCCGCCGTCGACGTTGCCGGAGCGCAGCAGCGGCGGCTCGATGCCGCGCGCGGCGAGCTCGCCGGCGGCGGCGGCCATCACGGCCTGCATGATCGCGCTGGTGACGACGGTGGAGGCGGGGGCGAAGGGGGCGTCGATGCCGTCGAGGGTCAGCTCGGCGTCACCGACGTCGATCTTGCTGTCGAGGACGATGTCGCAGTGGTCCCGCAGGAAGGTGCCCGAGGAGTGCCGCGACTTCGTCCCGGTCGTGTAGGCGACCGAGGTGACCCCGATGACCTTCAGGCCGAGGGCGCGCGCGTTGACGGCCATTTCGACGGGCAGGGCGTTGCGCCCGGACAGGGAGATGACGAAGAGGACGTCCCCGGCGGTGGCGGGGCTGCTGTCGAGGACGGCGCCGGCGAGCCCGCCGACCCGCTCCAGGGCGCTGCCGAGCGTGGCGGGCATGACGTCGACGCCGGCGGTGCCGGGGACGGCGAGGAAGTTCATCAGGGCGAGCCCGCCGGCCCGGTAGACGACGTCCTGGGCGGGCAGCGAGGAGTGCCCGGCGCCGAAGGCGAAGAGCCGGTTCCCTGCGGCGACGGCGTCGGCGACGGCCGCACCGGCGTCGGCGATGCGCCCGCCCTCCTCGCGCTGCACCCGCTGGAGCAGGGTGATCGCGGCGTCGAAGAAGCGGTCGGCCGGCTTGCTTTCGCTCATCGCGGGGGAGCCCTTCCGGGGATGGGGTGCGTCCGTGTCCGCCGCTCACCGTGCGGTCTGGACCAACGTGCTGTCAATACGGGGGCGGGGGGCGTCCGGAGGTCGAGAGCGGCTCGCGGAGGCCTGGGGACTCCGCGGCAGGCGCGGGACGGTTGTCGGCGCGATGCGTCAGAATTGGGGTCAGGGCCAGCGCACGATAATCCGAGGGGCACGAATGTCCGGACTGATCGACACCACGGAGATGTACCTCCGCACCATCCTCGAGCTGGAAGAGGAAGGCGTCGTCCCCATGCGCGCCCGGATCGCGGAGCGGCTCGACCAGAGTGGCCCGACGGTCAGCCAGACCGTGGCGCGGATGGAGCGCGACGGCCTGGTGGCGGTGGCGAGCGACCGCCACCTGGAGCTGACGGAGGAGGGGCGCCGGCTCGCGACGCGCGTGATGCGCAAGCACCGGCTCGCGGAGTGCCTCCTCGTGGACGTCATCGGCCTGGAGTGGGAGCAGGTGCACGCCGAGGCCTGCCGCTGGGAGCACGTGATGAGCGAGGCGGTGGAGCGGCGCGTGCTGGAGCTGCTGCGGCACCCGACCGAATCGCCGTACGGGAACCCGATCCCGGGCCTGGAGGAGCTGGGCGAGAAGGCCGAGGCCGACCCGTTCCTGGAGGACGGCATGGTCGCCCTGTCCGAGCTGGAGCCGGGCGCGGAGGGCAAGACGGTGGTCATCCGCCGCATCGGCGAGCCGATCCAGACGGACGCCCAGCTGATGTACACGCTGCGGCGGGCGGGCGTGCAGCCCGGCTCGGTGGTGAGCGTGACGGAGTCGCCCGGCGGGGTGCTCGTCGGCAGCGGCGGCGAGGCCGCCGAGCTGGAGGACGAGATCGCCTCGCACGTCTTCGTCGCCAAGCGCTGACCGCGGCCGCCGCTGCGGACGCGGCGGCGCTGCGGTGGTGCGTGGGGGTCCCGGCGCCTTGCGGCGCCGGGACCCTTCCTCCCCTTGTCGACCCGGAGCCCCGAGCTCTCAAGGTCGTCCCCTTCGGACCGTCTTCCCCGAGCGGCCCGCCTCCCTGCTCAAAGGATCTCCTTCGGCAGCGGCGGCCAATCCTTGAGCAAGGTCACTCGAAAGAGCGGTGTTGGGCGCCGCAAAGCCGTTTTCGAATGCAGGTTCGATAGTCTGCCGTGGATGAAGGGGGTGCATCTGCGGTGGTACAGCGCATCGATGTGACAGGGGCCGACGGCGTGCGCCTGGCCGCCTGGGAATTCGGCTCGGCCGCCGGCGCCGCCGCTCCCGGTGTCCTGTTACTCCACGGCCTGATGGGCCGCGCCCACCACTGGGCCGGCACCGCCCGCTGGCTCGCCGAGGGCCGCCGCGTCATCGCCCTGGACCAGCGGGGCCACGGCCACAGCGGCCGCCCGCCCGCCGGGGCGGACCCGGCCGCCTCCCTCGGCCGCGAGGCCTTCGTCGCGGACGCCGAGGCCGTGATCGAACAGCTCGGCCTCGCCCCCGTCGTCCTCATCGGCCATTCCATGGGCGCCCTCACCGGCTGGCAGCTCGCCGCCCGCCGCCCCGACCTGGTCGCGGCCCTGGTCATCCTCGACATGCGCGCCTCGGCCCTCGGGGAGGCCTCCCAGCGCGATTGGGAGGACTGGTTCCGCCGCTGGCCGCTCCCGTTCCCCAGCCAGGACGCCGCCCGCCGCTGGTTCGGTGAGGACGACCCGCGCGTGGAGCGCCCCGATCCGGGCCGCGGCGCCTTCTTCGCGGACGTCATGCGCGAGACCCCCGACGGCTGGCGCCCCCTCTTCTCCCGCCGCCAGATGCTGACGGCCCGCGAGACCTGGGTCCACGACGCCCACTGGGACGAACTGGCCCAGGTCACCTGCCCCACCCTGGTCGTCCGCGCCCTCGACGGCGAACTGGGCCGCGCGGAAGCGCAGGAAATGGTCCGCGTCCTGCCGTCGGGCCACTACGCGGAGGTCCCGGACGCCGGCCACTACCTGCACCACACCCACCCCACCGCCTGCCGCGCGGCTTTGGAGCCGTTCCTCCGCACCCTGCAGCCCGTCCGCGGCTGACCGGTCCGAGCCGGTCAGCCCGAGGTGCGCAGGGCCTGCACCGTTGCGGTCAGGCGGGGGTCGGCGGCGACCGTGTTCAGGGCCGTGCCCAGGACCTCCGCGTACGTGGCGCGGGCCGCGGCGTGCCGTTCGCGGCCCGCGTCGGTGACCACGGCGTAGACGCCGCGCTTGTCGTCCGGGCAGTGGTCCTTGTACGCGAAGCCCGCCGCTTCCAGGCGGGCCACCAGGCGGGTCACCGAGCTCTGGCCCAGGCCGATCCGGTCCGCCAGCTCCTGCATCCGCAGCTCGCCGTCGTCCGCGCGGGCGAGGTCCTCCAGGGCGCGGTACTCCGACAGGCCGATCCCGTGGCGGCGCTGGAGCGCCTGCGCGAGGCTGCGCTCCACTTGGGCGTGGACGGCCAGCACCCGGCTCCACAGCGCCTGGTCGGAGGCGGCTGCGGGCGGCGGCGCGGGCGGGCGGGCGGTCACGGGCACCTCCGGGGTGTTGGGCGGCGTTGACAACAAGTTACATGACTGTGCAAGCTTCTGACTTGCCGCCAGATCGCCGATGTGGGCGATCGCGGCCAGTCTTTACATGCACGTACATGCAACTACTTGCCTCGGGGGTTACTGTGCCGTCTTCGTCCTCCTCCGCCACCACCACGTTCTCCGCCCCCACCTCCTCCTCGAAGGGGTGGGCCTGGCTGCTCTTCTCCTCGCTCTTCGAGATCACCTTCGCGCTCGGCACCGAGGCCACCGACGGCTTCACCCGGCTGTGGCCCTCGCTGCTCACCGCCGCGGCCGCCTCCGCCGGCATCTACACGCTCTCGCAGGCCCTCAAGACCATCGACGTCGGCGTCGGCTACACCGTCTGGTCCGGCATCGGCGGCGTCGGCACGGTCGTCCTCGGCACCGTCGTCTACGGCGAGCCCGTGACCGTCTGGAAGGCCCTCGCCTTCGTCCTGATCATCGGCGGCGCGCTCGGCCTTCGCATCGGCGACCACCGCGCCGCCAAAAGGGCCGCGGCAGCGGATGCCGCCCGCGCCGTCTGACCCACCCCGCCGCGTTCCGGCCCTCCCACCCGAAGGACACCGCCATGACCTGGACCTACCTCGGCATCGCCATCCTCTTCGAGATCGCCTTCGCCCTCGGTGCCAACGCCACCAGGGGCTTCACCCGCCTGTGGCCGTCCGTCTTCACCCTGCTCGCCGCCGCGGGCGGGATCTACACCCTGTCGCTGGCCCTGCGCGAGCTCGACGTCAGCGTCGGCTACACCCTGTGGACGGGCATCGGCGGCGCCGGGACCGTCGCCCTCGGCGCGGTCCTCTTCAAGGAGCGGATCACCGCCGCCCGGCTGCTGTCCTTCGCCTCCATCATCGGCGGCGCCGTCCTGCTCCGTCTGACCGCGGTCTGAGCGCCCGCCCGGGCCCGCCGCCCCGCGGCCGACCGTGCGAGGCGGCACACACGCGAGGGGGGTGCCGGGCCCGCGGGCCCCGCACCCCCCTCGGCCGTACGCGGCCGGGCTCAGCCCTTGCTGACTGCCTGGAGGATCTCCGGCAGCTGCCGGGCCACCCGCGGCGCCGCCAGCCGTACGCCCGCCCAGGCCGCGGCCGCGCCCCAGGCCGTGCCGAGCGGCAGCAGGAGCCAGAACGCGGACTCCATCCGCGCCACCTCGAACCAGATCGCCAGGCCGATGACCGGCCCGGAGAGCGCCAGCGATGCCAGCAGGCCGCCCGCCATGCCCGCCCAGGCCAGGCCCGCCTGACCCGGGACGACGCTCTTGAACGCGCCGTCCGACGGGATCGAGTACGGGAACCGGGCCGAGGCCAGGGCACCCGTGCACGTCATCGAGCCCATCACCGCGAGCGCCACGCCCAGGCCGGCCGGGAAGGCCCGCCAGTCCGGGACGGCGGCCGCCGTGGCCGCGGTGACGAGGACCGTGTACGGCACCGTGATCAGGCCGAGCGCGTAGGCGCGGGCCAGCAGCTCCTCGTAGGCGTCGCGGGTCGTCGAGATCGTCTGGGCGACCATCCAGAACGCCGAGGTGTCCTGGCCGAACTGGTTGTACATCTGGAGGCCGAGCATGCCCGTGCCGAAGCACACCAGGTAGATGGAGCCGTTCCCCTGGAGGGCGTTGAACACCGGGATGATCAGGCCGAGTGCCAGGGACGACACCCACGCGGCCTTCGTCTTCGGGTCCCGCACCACGTACCGCAGCGTGCGCTGCATGGTCGCGCCGGTCCGGCCGCCGGGCAGCAGCGCCCACAGGCCGCCGCCCGCCGAGCCGCGTTCGGAGGAGGCCTGCGCGGCGACGGTCGAGCCGTCCGGGGTCACCATCACCCGGGTCAGGCTGCGTTCCCACAGCCACACCAGCAGCGCCAGGCCGGCCAGGGTCAGCGCCAGCTGGGCGGCGGCGGTCCCGTACGCGCCCCGGCTCGCCGAGTCGACCATGCCGATGGCGGTGGCGGGCGGCAGCCAGCGCACCACCGCGCCGGCGGGCTGCAGCTGGGCGAGGCCGCCCGTCTCCATCAGCCGCTGGCCGGCGAAGTTCGCGAGCTGGGCGCCGATCGCGACGACGAGGCCGCTGAGCAGGGCGAGGTCGCGGCCCTTGCGGCTGGTCAGCAGCCGTACGTTCGCCGTGGCGACGGCGCGGGCCAGCGTCACGCAGCCGAGCAGCAGCAGCGGCACGGCCGCCACGGCGGCGGCGATGCCCGCCGGGCCGTGGGCGACGGCGACGACCGAGCCGACGGCCACGCACACCGTGAACAGGGGGCCGATGCCGATCAGCGAGGAGACCAGCAGGGCCCGCACGAGCGGCCGCGGCCGCAGCGGCAGCATCACCAGCCGGCTCGGGTCGAGCGTCTCGTCCCCGGCGGGGAAGAAGAGCGGCATGAACGCCCAGCCGAGCGCCAGGACCGCGGCCAGCAGGACCACGACGGTGCCGCCGTGGGCGTGGCCGCGCAGCGCGGACAGCCCGAGGGTGAGGCTGAGGCCCACCAGCAGGGCGAGGGCCAGCGACGCGAAGTAGGCGGCCTTCCGCTTGGAGGAGCCCTTCAGGCCGTTGCGCAGCAGCGACAGCTTGATGCGGACGAACACCGCGGCCGGGTCGGGAGCGTGCGCGCCGGCCGCGGCACCGGCCGCCGGAACCGGTGCGGACGGGGAGGCGGGGGCGGGGGCTGCGGTGTTCATCGGGCGGCCTGCCCGCCCAGCCAGTCCAGCGAGTCCCCGCCGGTGCGGCCGCCCGCGCCGACGAGCTCCAGGAACGCGGCCTGCAGCGTGGGTGCTTCGCCCCGTACGTCGGCCAGCGGGCCCGCGGCCCGGATCCGGCCGCCCGCCATGACGGCGACCCAGTCGCACAGCGACTCGACCAGCTCCATCACGTGGGAGGAGAACACGACCGTGGCGCCGGAGGCGGTGTAACGTTCCAGCACCCCGCGGATGGTCTGCGCCGACACCGGGTCGACGCCCTCGAACGGCTCGTCCAGGAACAGCACTTCGGGGTTGTGCAGCAGCGCGGCCGCCAGCCCGATCTTCTTCCGCATGCCCGTCGAGTAGTCGACGACCAGCTTGTGCTGCGAGCCCGCCAGGTCCAGGACGTCCAGCAGCTGCGTGGCCCGCTTGTCGGTCTCGTCGCCCGGCATGCCGCGCAGCCTGCCCATGTAGCCGAGCAGTTCGCGGCCCGACAGGCGCTCGAACATGCGCAGGCCCTCCGGCAGGACGCCGATCCGGGACTTCACCGCGACCGGGTCCGCCCACACGTCGTGGCCGGCGACGAGGACCCGCCCCATGTCCGGCCGGAGCAGGCCCGTCACCATGGACAGCGTGGTCGTCTTCCCCGCGCCGTTCGGGCCGACCAGGCCGATGAACCTGCCCGCGGGCAGCTCCAGGTCGATCCCCGCGACCGCCACCTGCTCGCCGAAGCGCTTCCACAGCCCCTCGACGCGGACCGCCGCCCGCCCGCCGTACGGCGCCTCGGGCGCGCCGCCCGCTCCGACCGCCCCGCCCGTCGCATCACCCTGGTTCGGCATGCGCCCGCCTCTCGTCCATGTCCCCGTGGTCCTACACCCACGACGATAGGGCGGCCCCAAGAGGCGCGGCAGTTACGAATGTCATGTCTTTCCCGGGCGGAACACACCCCCGCCGACCTGCACTTGTGTCCCGCCGGACGTCAGGCGCCGCGCCGGGCCCGGTCCGCGGCGGCCTCGCGCCCGCAGGCGTACGCGAGCGCGTCGATCAGCTCGTCGGTGTCCGGCAGCCACCGGTTCGCGGGCGTGGGGCGCCGCGCCCACTGGACGACGCCCCGGCCGCCGACGCGGGTCGGCGGGGCGGCCACGTACTCGCCCTCGCCGCGCACCTTCAGGTCGATCGCGGAGGGGGACCAGCCGAACCGGCGGACCATGTCGGGGACCTTGGCCGCGGCTCCGGGCAGCACGAAGAACAGCATCCGGTGGTCGGGGGTGAGCGTCACCGGCCCGAGGGTGCGCTGCATGCGCTCCAGGCGGGCCAGGGCGAGGAATCCGGCGGTGTCGGGGACGTCCAGCGCGTCGAACGTGCGGCCCGTCGGCAGCAGGATCGACGCCTGGGGGCGCTTGCCCCACACCCGCCGCACCTGCACCGCGCTGCCCGTGGCGACCGCCGCCCAGTCCTTCACCGCGGCGTGTGCGCCCGGCGCCGCGCAGTCCGCGGCGCCGCAGGAGCACAGCTCGCGCCCCTCCGCGTGCTCCAGCCAGGTGCCGGCGAAGACGTCCCAGTGCCGTTCTTCCGTGTACCGCACGGCATGGTCCAGCAGCTGCTCTCCGCGCTGCTGGGGGATGGGTGCGGTCTCCGTGACTCCGATGGTCTCTTCCACGCCCTTCACAACTGGCGCCCCGACGCGGGGTTACGGGGCCGGGCCGGCCCGGGGACGCTGCATCGATCCTGCATACGGGGCGCACTGAAGCACGGGCGGGGGCGCGTGGGAGGCCGGGGCGCCGCGCTTGGGTAGCGACACGACGCTAAGCGGATGATTCTCCACACATCAGGCGGGAAGTGATCTTTCCAACGATCACCCGCGGCCTCTGGGGGTTTTCATGGCAGCCAGGCCTCTCGTTGCCCGTCAGCCGAACGAACGGCTGCAGGCACTCATCCAGGAAGCCGGGTGCTCGAACGCCGGGCTCGCCCGGCGCGTCAACATGTGCGGGGCCGAGCACGGCCTCGACCTCCGCTACGACAAGACGTCGGTGGCGCGCTGGCTGCGGGGCCAGCAGCCGCGGGGCCGGGCGCCCGGCATCATCGCGGAGGCCCTCGGCCGAAAACTGGGCCGGACCGTGACGATCGACGAGATCGGCATGGCCAACGGCAAGAACCTCGCCTCCGGGATCGGCCTGCAGTTCTCCCCGACCGTCGTCGGGGCGATCGAGCAGGTCAGCGAGTTGTGGCGGAGCGACGTCGGGCGGCGGGACTTCCTGTCCGGGTCGAGCGTCGCCGCATCGGCGCTGGTCGAGCCGAGCCGGGACTGGCTGATCACCGGGGCCGACGCGCAGGTCGCCCGCAACGGCGGCTCGCGCGTCGGCATGTCGGACGTGGAGGCGGTCCGCGCGACGACCGACGCGCTGAAGGATCTCGACCACCGGTTCGGCAGCGGGCACGTCCGCCCCGTCGTGGTGCACTACCTGAACTCGGTGGTGTCCGGGCTGATCGGCGGCTCGTACCGGGAGCCGGTGGGGCGGGCGCTGTTCGCGGCGGTGGCCCGCCTCACCGAGCTCGCCGGATACATGGCGGTGGACACCGGGCAGCCGGGGCTGGCGCAGCGGTACTACATCCAGGCGCTGCGGCTGGCGCAGGCCGCGGGCGACCGCGCGTACGGCGGGTACGTGCTGGCGGCGTCCATGAGCCACCTGGCGGCCGAGCTCGGCAACCCGCGGGAGATCGCCCAACTGGCGCGGGCGGCCCAGGAGGGCACGCGCGGCCAGGTCACGCCGCGGGCCGAGGCCATGTTCTACGCGGCCGAGGCGCGCGGGCACGCGCTGATGGGCGACGCCCGGGCGACGGCGGTGCTGGCCTCGCGGGCCGTCGGCGCCCTGGAGCGGGCCGAGCCGGAGTCCGGGGACGACCCGGTGTGGATCCGGCACTTCGACGGGGCCTACCTGGCGGACGAGCTGGCCCACTGCCATCGCGACCTCGGGCAGCCGGAGCAGGCGGCCCGGCAGGCCCGGGAGGCGCTCGCCGCGCTGCCGGCCGGCAAGGAGCGCCGGCGGGCGATCGGCCTGCTGCTGCTCGCGGCCGCGCAGGTGCAGCAGCGGGAGGTGGAGCAGGCCTGCCAGACCGCGGGACGGGCGGCGGAACTGCTGTCCGGACTGCGCTCCAGCCGCGGCGCCGAGTACCTGGACGGCTTCCGGGCGCGGCTGGAGCCGTACCGGGACGAGGCGGCGGCTCGGGAGTTCGCCGCGAGACTGGAGGCGGTGGCGTAGCGCGGCCGGGCCGCCGGATGGCGGGCGTTATGCCTGCCTTTGTCCGGAAGCGTGTTCGGGGTGGGCCTGACGGGGCG
>NZ_RPSE01000113.1:0-16131 GCF_003949955.1 Streptomyces sp. WAC05292 | reverse complement strand
CCGCGACGCCATCCGCATCGTCCAGCACGACGACGAGGCGGCCGGGGGCTGCGGGGCCGGTTCGGCGGCCGCCTCGTCGTCGTGCTGGACGATGCGGATGGCGTCGCGGAGGGCCTCGCGCTGCTCGGCGGACATCATGCCGAAGAAGGCGACCAGGGCGGCGGCGGGGCTGTCGCTGGTCGACCAGGCCTCGTTCATGAGGGCGGCGGAGTAGGCGGCCCGGGTCGAGACGGCCGTGTACCGGTAGGCGCGGCCCTCGGACTCGCGGCGGACCCAGCCCTTCTGGTGGAGGTTGTCCATGACGGTCATGACCGTGGTGTAGGCGATGGACCGTTCCTGCTGGAGGTCTTCCAGGACTTCCCGCACCGTGACGGGGCGGTTCCACTGCCACACCCGCGTCATGACGGCGTCTTCGAGTTCTCCCAAGGGCCGGGGCACACCTGCACGATAGTGCGGAATGTACGGAATTGCCCGGTCATGCGCGCGGAAAAGGCGGCACAAAAATCGGGCGCACGGCCGGAAGGCCGTACGCCCGGGTGGTGCTCGGCCCGTCAGGGCTGCGACTGCCGGGCGGACTCGGCGCGGGAGAGCGCGGCGTCGACGGCCGCGTCCTCCTTCGCCTTGTTGGCGCCGCCCTGGCTCTTCACGATCGTCACGACGAGGGCGATGAAGAACGCGGCCATGACGACGGGGGGAAGGAGCGCGGAAACGTAGTCCATGCCCCCAGCGTAGCTACCCGGCGGCCCGGCCCGCCGCCGGGGGCGGGGTCGGCCTGCGGCGCGGCGGGAACACCTCGCCGGGGGTCGGCACGGGCCGCTGCGCGGGCCGCTCGCCCGGGCGCTCCGCGGGACGCTGGGGCCGCGCCGGCTCCTTCGGACCGGGCTTGGGCCGCGGCGGCTCCTGGCCGCCGCCCTCCCGGCCGCCGGCCAGGGCCAGCAGCCGGGTGCGCGGCGGGCCGAGGACCGGCCTGCGGCGCGACGGGGGCGGCTCGTCCGCGGTGCGGAGCCGCTCCAGCAGCGCCTCGGCGGCCGGGTGCGGGCGCAGGCCGCGCAGGGCGTCCAGATCCTCGGGGAGCGGCTCGCAGCCGGCGGCGAGGGCGTCCGCGAGGAGCCCCAGGTAGCCGGAGCGGCTGCCGGGCAGGGCGCTGCGGTAGCGGTCGAGGTCGGCGAGGAGGAACGCTCTGTGCCGGCCCGCCTCGCGGACCGCGTCGTCCACCGCCTGGGCGAGGTGCAGGCAGTCCTGGACCTCGGCGGCCGTCGGCGGGGCCGGTGAGGGCTGGAGGGCACGGGCGAGGGTGCGCCTGAGCACGCGCAGCTCGGCGGCGCTGAACGCCATGCCGCCGCGGGTTCCGTAGGGCGTGGGCATGCGCCGAAGATACGCGCTAATCGGACAAAATCCCCTGATCGTCGCGTTTGCGGCGCGGCGGCGGGGCAGGGCCCGCGGCCCCGGGCCGGCGGCCCCGCGTCAGCCGTGCTCCTTGACGGCCCGCAGGAAGTCGGCCCACGCGGCCTGCGTGGTGGCGAGGACGAGGTGCGCCGGGTCGCTCAGGTCGGCGACGCGCACCAGGTGGCCGGGGGCGGCGGACACGTAGACGCAGGCATCGCCGTCGCCGCAGTACGAGGACTTCTGCCAGGCGGGGTGAGCGGTCATGTGGTCTCTCCTCCGAGGGACGGGCTGGTACTTCCCGTGGTGGGACGGTAACTCCGGGGCGGGCCCCGTTCGGCTACTTCGGCCGAATTCGGTGCGTCGTGGCCGGTTCCAGGCGGGTGGCGAAGGCGCTCGCGGCGCGGACGACGTCCTCGGCGCTCCACTCCAGGCCGGGAGCGCCCACCTCCACCTCCGTGACGGACAGGCCGGGCACGGGCCCCGGCGACCAGCCGCGGAACAGCATCGTGCCGGTCTCCTCCGCGAGCCGGATCCCCGCGTCGGTCAGGAGGTCCGCCGCGTACGGCAGCCACACCTGGAACTGGTGGGTGTGCGGCTCCTCGGGGTGGATCCGGAACCAGGGCGTCCCGGCGGCGGCGAAGCCCTCCCGCAGGGCCTGTGCGACGGTCCGCGCACGGGCGACGTACTCGGGCAGCCGGGGCAGCTCCCGCTCCAGTCCGGCGAGCGCGGAGAGGGCTTGCGGGAACTGGCGGAAGACCTGGCCGCCGTAGCGGTGGCGCCACACCCTGGCCTCCTCCACCAGCGCGGCGGGCCCGGCGAGGGCCGCCCCGCTGAGCCCGCCCAGCGACTTGTAGAAGGACACGTAGACGGAGTCGGCGAGTCCGGCGATCTCGGGCAGCGGGCGGCCGAAGCGGACGGTGGACTCCCACAGCCGGGCCCCGTCGAAGTGGACCACCGCGTCCCGTTCGCGGGCGGCGCCGACGAGCCCTTCGAGCTCCTCCCAGGTCGGCAGCAGGAAGCCCGCGTCGCGCAGCGGCAGCTCCAGCACCAGCGTCCCGAACGGCTCCGCCAGCCCGGCGACCTCCTCGGCGGTCGGCTGGCGCGGCTCCCGCGTCGGGTGGACCGTGCGCAGCCCGGAGACCAGCGACAGGGCCCCGCCCTCCCACACCTCGGGGTGGCTCATCGGGTGCAGGGCCACGACCGGGCTGCCGGTGCGGCCGGCCCAGCAGCGCAGGGCGACCTGCTGGGCCATGGTCCCGGAGGGGAAGAACGCGGCGGCCTCCATGCCGAGCAGCTGCGCCACGCGCTCCTCCAGCCGGGCGACGACCCCGTCGCCGTACAGGTCCGCCGGCTCGTCGGGGTCGGGTGCGGCCAGGCCGGCGAGCAGCTCGCCGACCGTGGCCTCCCGTACACCGCGCCACAGAGTGCGCCGCGCGGTGCGGGCGGCCGCCACCAGCCGGTTCGCCCGCTCGATGTCATCCGTCATGGCCCAGATCATCCCTGATCGCGCCCGGCGGCCAGGGGCTAGCATGGCGGCGTATCGTCCGGTACCCCCCGCGGACTGGAACGGAAGGCCCTTCCCGCGTGAACGCACCCCATCCGACGGAACCCCCGGATCCGTCCGCCCGGCCCGCCCGGCTGTCCGTCGGCGTCGTCGGGGCCGGCCGGGTCGGCCCCGCGCTGGCCTGCGCCCTCCGGCTGGCCGGCCACCGGCCCGTCGCCGTCTCCGGCGTCTCCGACGCCTCCCGCCGCCGCGCGGAGCGGATGCTGCCCGGCGTGCCGCTCGTCCCGCCCGCGCGGGTGCTGGAGCTGGCCGACCTGGTGCTGCTGACCGTCCCCGACGACGCCCTGCCCGGGCTCGTGCAGGGCCTCGCCGAGACCGGCGCCGTCCGGCCCGGGCAGCTCCTCGTGCACACCTCCGGCCGGTACGGGGCCGCCGTCCTGGACCCGGCCCGCCGCGCGGGCGCGCTCCCGCTGGCCCTGCACCCGGCGATGACCTTCACCGGCACCGAGGTCGACGTCCAGCGGCTCGCCGGCTGCTCCTTCGGCGTCACCGCCCCCGAGGAGCTGCGGCTCGCCGCGGAGGCGCTGGTCATCGAGATGGGCGGCGAGCCGGAGTGGATCGCGGAGGAGGCGCGCCCGCTGTACCACGCGGGCCTGGCCCTCGGCGCGAACCACCTCGTCACGCTGGTCGCGCAGGCGATGGAGCTGCTGCGCAAGGCCGGCGTGGAGCACCCGGACCGGATGCTCGGCCCGCTGCTGGGCGCCGCCCTGGACAACGCCCTGCGCTCGGGCGACGCCGCGCTGACCGGTCCGGTGGCCCGCGGTGACGCCGGCACGGTCGCCGCGCACGTCTCGGAGCTGCGCAAGCACGCCCCGGGCACGGTCGCCGGATACCTGGCGATGGCCCGTACGACGGCCGACCGGGCACTGGCCCACGGGCTGCTGAGGCCCGAACTCGCCGAGGACCTGCTGGGGGTCCTCGCGGACAGCGCCGACGCCGCGGGCGGCGCCGAAGGGAGCGACGGCCGGTGAGCCGCGACCTGCTGCTGATCGACACCGCCGAGGAGCTGGCCAAGCTGCCGCGGGCGGGCTCCGGCCCGCGGGCCGTCGTCATGACCATGGGCGCCCTCCACGAGGGCCACGCGACCCTGGTCCGCACCGCGCGCGAGCAGGCCGGGCCCGAGGGGCAGGTCGTGGTCACCGTCTTCGTCAACCCGCTCCAGTTCGGCGCGAACGAGGACCTCGACCGCTACCCGCGCACCCTGGAGGCCGACCTCGTCCTGGCCCGGGAGGCCGGCGCCGACGCCGTGTTCGCCCCGGCCGTGGAGGAGGTCTACCCCGGCGGCGCGCCGCAGGTCCGGATCAGCTCCGGGCCCATGGGCGGGCGGCTGGAGGGCGCCACCCGGCCCGGGCACTTCGACGGGATGCTCACCGTCGTCGCCAAGCTGCTCCACCTCACCCGCCCCGACCTGGCCCTCTTCGGGCAGAAGGACGCCCAGCAGCTCGCGCTGATCCGGCGGATGGCGACCGACCTGAACTTCCCCGTCGAGATCGTCGGCGTGCCGACCGTCCGCGAGGAGGACGGGCTCGCCCTGTCCTCCCGCAACCGCTATCTGAACGCGGCGGAGCGGCGCACCGCGCTCGCCCTGTCCCGGGCCCTGTTCGCGGGCCGGGACCGGCTCGCCGCACAGGCCGCGCTGCGCGCCCGCGCCGAGGCCTCCCCCGCCAGCGACGAGCGGGCCACCGCCCTCGCCAGGCTCGGGGAGATCCGGGCCTCCGCCGACGCGCACGCCGTGTCCGCCGCGGGGACCGGCCTGCCCGACGCCGTGCGCGCCGCGTCGCTGCACGTGCTGGAGGAGGCGGGGCGGCTGGACCCGCCGCTGGTGCTGGACTACCTGGCCCTGGTGGACCCGGAGGACTTCACCGACGTCGGCCCGGACTTCACCGGGCGGGCCGTGCTGGCCGTCGCCGCGAAGGTCGGCGCCACCCGGCTGATCGACAACATCCCATTGGAGTTCGGAGCACACTCGTGAGCACCCCTGGCGCAGCCCCCGCCGGCACCGGCATACGGCTGCACGCGCCCGCACCCGGCTGGGCCCTCGACGCCGACGTCGTGGTCGTCGGCTCCGGCGTGGCCGGCCTGACCGCCGCCCTGCGCTGCGCCGCCGCGGGCCGCAGCACCGTCGTCGTCACCAAGGCCCGGCTGGACGACGGCTCCACCCGGTGGGCCCAGGGCGGCATCGCGGCCGCCCTCGGCGAGGGCGACACCCCGGAGCAGCACCTGGACGACACCCTCGTCGCGGGCGCCGGACTGTGCGACGGGGAGGCGGTGCGGCTGCTGGTCACCGAGGGGCCGGACGCCGTGCGGCGCCTGATCGCCTCCGGGGCCCGCTTCGACACGTCCGCGGAGACCGGCGAGATCGAGCTGACCCGCGAGGGCGGCCACCACCGGCGCCGCATCGCGCACGCCGGCGGCGACGCCACGGGCGCGGAGATCTCCCGGGCGCTCGTCGAGGCCGTCCACGCGGCGGGGATCCGCACCGTGGAGAACGCCCTGGTCCTGGACCTGCTCCAGGACGCCGAGGGCCGCACCGCCGGCGTGACCCTGCACGTCATGGGCGAGGGCCAGCACGACGGTGTCGGCGCCGTCCACGCGCCCGCCGTGATCCTCGCGACCGGCGGCATGGGCCAGGTGTTCTCCGCGACCACCAACCCGTCGGTGTCCACCGGCGACGGCGTCGCGCTCGCGCTGCGCGCCGGAGCCGAGGTCTCCGACCTGGAGTTCGTCCAGTTCCACCCGACCGTGCTCTTCCTGGGGCCCGACGCGGAGGGCCAGCAGCCGCTCGTGTCGGAGGCGGTCCGCGGCGAGGGCGCGCACCTCGTCGACGCCGACGGCGTCCGCTTCATGGTCGGCGCGCACGAGCTGGCCGAGCTCGCGCCCCGCGACATCGTCGCCAAGGGCATCATGCGCCGCATGCAGGAGCAGGGCGCGCAGCACATGTACCTGGACGCCCGGCACTTCGGCGCCGAGATGTGGGAGCAGCGCTTCCCGACGATCCTCGCCGCCTGCCGCGCCCACGGCATCGACCCGGTGACGGAGCCGATCCCGGTCGCGCCCGCCGCGCACTACGCCTCCGGCGGCGTCCGCACCGACCTGCACGGCCGCACCACCGTGCCCGGCCTGTACGCGTGCGGCGAGGTCGCCTGCACCGGAGTCCACGGCGCGAACAGGCTGGCCTCCAACTCGCTGCTGGAGGGCCTGGTCTTCGCCGAGCGGATCGCCGAGGACATCGCCCTCACGCGGCCCGCCGGCACCGGCCCGGGCATCCCGGTCCCCTCCACCGGCCCGCTCCAGCCCGCCGAGGCGCGCCAGGAGGTCCAGCGCATCATGACCGAGGGGGCGGGCGTGCTCCGCTCCGCCGAGTCGCTGCGCCGGGCCGCCGCCGCCCTGGAGGACCTGTACGCCACCGCGCTGTCGGCCCAGGAGGCCGACGGCAAGACCGCCGTGCCGGGCACCGAGACCTGGGAGGCCACGAACCTGCTGTGCGTGGCCCGGGTCCTGGTCGCCGCCGCGCTGCGGCGCGAGGAGACCCGCGGCTGCCACTGGCGCGAGGACTTCCCCGAGCGCGACGACGCCGCCTGGCGCCGCCACCTCGTCGTCAGGCTGTCCGCCACCGAGAAGCGGGCCCTCGTCGTCACCACCACCGACTCCGCGGACTTCCCGTCCGTACAGCACCCCCTGAGCCAGGAGCAGTCAACGTGAGCACCCCCGAACTCCCCCTGATCGAGCAGAACGAAGGCGGCTGCGGCGACGGCTGCGGCTGCGGCGACGGCGAGGAGAGCGGCTTGGACCCGGCGCTGGCCCAGCTGCTGGCCGACGCCGGGCTGGACCCGGTCGAGGTCGAGGACATCGCCCACATGGCGCTGGCCGAGGACCTCGACGGCGGCGAGGACGTCACCACGGTCGCGACCGTGCCCGAGGACGCCGAGGCCGTGGCCGACTTCGTCGCCCGCGAGGACGGCGTCGTGGCCGGCCTGCGGATCGCCGAGGCCGTCTTCTCCGTCGTCTGCACCGAGTCCTTCGAGGTCGAGCGGCACGCCGAGGACGGCGACGCGGTGAAGAAGGGCGACGTGCTGCTGTCGGTGCGGGCCCGCACCCGGGACCTGCTGACGGCCGAGCGCAGCGCCCTGAACATCGTGTGCCGGCTGTCCGGGATCGCGACGGCCACCCGCCGCTGGGCGGACGTCCTGGAGGGCACGAAGGCGAAGGTCCGCGACACCCGCAAGACGACGCCGGGCCTGCGCTCCCTGGAGAAGTACGCGGTCCGCTGCGGCGGCGGCGTCAACCACCGCATGTCGCTGTCGGACGCCGCGCTGGTCAAGGACAACCACGTCGTCGCCGCGGGCGGCGTCGCGGAGGCGTTCCGGGCCGTGCGCGAGGCCTTCCCGGAGGTGCCGATCGAGGTCGAGGTCGACACGATGCACCAGGTCCGCGAGGTCCTCGACGCGGGCGCCGACCTGATCCTGCTGGACAACTTCACGGTGCCCGAGACCGAGGAGGCCGTCACCCTCGTGGCCGGCCGGGCCGTCCTGGAGTCCTCCGGCCGGCTCACCCTGGACACCGCCCGCGCGTACGCCGAGACGGGCGTCGACTACCTCGCGGTGGGCGCGCTGACCCACTCCTCGCCCATCCTCGACATCGGCCTCGACCTGCGCGAGGCGGTGTAACCGGTGCTGCTCACCATCGACGTGGGCAACACCCACACGGTGCTCGGCCTCTTCGACGGGGAGGAGATCGTCGAGCACTGGCGGATCTCCACCGACCCGCGCCGCACGGCCGACGAGATGGCCGTCCTGATGCAGGGCCTGATGGGCACGCACCCGATGCTGGGCAGCGAGCTCGGCGACGGCATCCACGGCATCGCGATCTGCTCGACGGTGCCGTCGGTGCTGCACGAGCTGCGCGAGGTGACCCGCCGCTACTACGGCGACGTCCCGGCGGTGCTGGTCGAGCCCGGCATCAAGACGGGCGTGCCGATCCTGATGGACAACCCCAAGGAGGTCGGCGCGGACCGCATCATCAACGCGGTCGCGGCCGTCGAGCTCTACGGCGGGCCCGCGATCGTGGTGGACTTCGGCACCGCGACCACCTTCGACGCGGTGTCGGCCCGCGGCGAGTACGTCGGCGGGGTGATCGCCCCGGGCATAGAGATCTCGATGGAGGCGCTCGGCGTGCGCGGGGCGCAGCTCCGCAAGATCGAGCTGGCCCGGCCGCGGCACGTGATCGGCAAGTCCACCGTCGAGGCGATGCAGTCGGGCGTGGTGTACGGGTTCGCGGGCCAGGTGGACGGTGTCGTGACCCGGATGGCGCGCGAGCTGGCCGGCCCGCACGGCGACCCGGACGACGTGCGCGTCATCGCGACCGGCGGTCTGGCTCCGATGGTGCTGGGCGAGTCGTCGGTGATCGACGACCACCAGCCGTGGCTCACCCTGGTGGGGCTGCGCCTGGTCTACGAGCGTAACGCCCCGAACTTCGGCTGACGGGCCCGCGACCGGCGGGCCCGGCCCGCGGCCCCGCCGTCAGCAGGGCCGCGGGCGGGTCAGCAGGCGGCGGACGGCCGCGCGCCAGGGGTGCTGTGCCGCGCGGCCGTCGACGACCGCCTGGAACCGGGCGTACGTACGGGCCGCGCGGACGACGGCGGCGTCGTGGCGGCCCGGCGGCGGGGGCGGGGCCTCGTGGTGCCGGGCCGCCCGGTACGTGTCGATGAGGTACTGCTCGATCGCTGTCATCCCTCCACCCTGGACCCGCCCGGGCCGGACCGCACGACGATTGGCAAGTGCCGTCAATCGACCGGGGTCCTGCCTGGTCAGGGGCGGTTGAGGGCCAGAATGGCCCGATGAGCGTCACCATCGACATCGCCGGCCTCCCCGACGAGCGCATCGCGTTCGCGCCCTCCCCGCTCGCCGAGCTGTGCATGGCCCTGCACGCGCTGTCCCAG
Source organism: Streptomyces sp. WAC05292 (assembly GCF_003949955.1). Classification (NCBI taxonomy): domain Bacteria; kingdom Bacillati; phylum Actinomycetota; class Actinomycetes; order Kitasatosporales; family Streptomycetaceae; genus Streptomyces; species Streptomyces sp. WAC05292. The sequence goes on along the minus strand of NZ_RPSE01000113.1, from coordinate 7,243 downwards.
CCCGCCCACCACCCGGAGCTGGCGTCCTGGACGGCCGCCACGGCCGCCGGCCTCGACCCGTGCATCGCGGACCGGCTGCTGGAGGGCGACTTCATGTGGCGCAGCTCGTTCTCCGACATATTCATGGCCTTCGCGGGGATCCCCGGCGGCTCCGGCCTGCCCGCGGCGACGCTCGCCGAGGAACTCGACGTCCTCGACCGGATGGACGACGAGCGGTTCGTGACGGCCGCCCTGGAGCACTGCTGGCTGGCGCTGTACAACGAGGGCGGCGGGCCGTCCCCGCTGACCGACGCGGGGGCGCGGGCCCGGGTGCTGGAGACGGCCGCGGCGCGCGGGCCCGGCCGGCTGGAGTTCTCGCTGCGGCTGCTGGACGACACCGCGGGCGTACGGGTGTGGCTGCGGCGGCTGCTGGAGGACTGCGACGAGGCGTTCTTCGCGCAGACGTGGCGCCGGGTGGGGCCCGAGCAGGCCGCGGACGCGCGGCACAAGGCGGAGGTGCTGCGCCGCAAGGGGCTGGCGGCCGCGCTGGCGGAGGTCTCCGGCGCCCTGAGCCTCGATCCGGAGCGGACCGTCATCACCGCGGACAAGATGGTGCACGGCACCGCGACCGCGACCGATCCCCGGATGGGCCCCGGACTGGTGTTCGTACCCACGCACTTCGGCTGGCCCCACCTGCTCGTGCTGCACGCCCCCGGCTGGCGGCCGGTCGTCCACTACCCGGTGCGCCGGCCCGAACTGCCCTCCCCCGGCTCGGTCGAGACGCTCGTGCGCCGAATGGAGGCACTGGCGCACCCCATGCGGATGATGCTGTGCCGGAGTCTGGCCCGGGCTCCGTACACGACGAGCGAGCTGGCGCGGGTCCACGGCATCACCCCTCCGGAGGTGTCCCGGCACCTTTCGGCCCTGAAGAAGGCGGGTCTGCTGCATACGCGCCGTCAGGGGCGATATGCGCAGCACCAGTTGGATCTGGGGGCGGTTGCCCGGATCGGACCCGACTTCATCGAGGGCGTCCTGCGGTAGAGACGGCCGGTTTCGAACCATACGGATGTACCGATATATGGAATTCACAAACCGGAATCAGTGAAAACTCTGGCCAGATCCGCCTCCCCGTCTATAACGTGCGTCCACCACTCCCCCCACGTAGCGCGTTTCGCTTCCGTGTGTCCGCTCGCACCCGTCGTGGAAGGACCTTCATGCCGTCACGCCGTATAGCTGCCGCGACCGCCGCCCTGGCCGCCGCCGCCCTCGCCTCCCCCCTGCTCCTGGCCGGACCGGCCGGGGCGACCAGCCCGCAGAGCGACGCCGCCCGTGCCGACGCACTGGCCAGGAAGCTGGTCAAGGACTCGACCGGCAAGGGCGCCTACAACCACCTGAAGGTCTTCCAGTCGATCGCCGACTACAACAACGGGCACCGCGCGGCCGGCTCCAAGGGGCACGTGCAGTCCGCCCAGTACGTGGAATCGGTGCTCCGGAACGCCGGCTACAACGTCTCGCGCAACGAGTTCGAATTCACGTACGTCGAGACGGTCGCGGAATCCCTGAAGGTGAACGGCGCGAACGGCCGCGACGTGCCCATCCACCTGATGACGTACACCGCGAGCGGCCCCGAGGGCGGCGTCACGGCACAGCTCGCCGCGGCTCCCGTCGACGCCGACGGCACCAACGGCTGCGAGCCCGGCGACTTCGCGGCGGGCGCCTTCACCGGAAAGATCGCCCTGGTCAAGCGCGGCGGCTGCACCTTCGCGGTGAAGCAGGCCAACGCGGCGGCGGCCGGCGCGGTCGGCGCGGTCATCTACAACAACACCGACGGCGCCCTCAACGGCACCCTCGGCGACCCGGCCGCCGGGAAGATCCCGACCGGCGGCGTCACCCAGGCGGACGGCGAGAAGCTCGCCGCCGAGGCGGCGGCGGGCCCGGTCGAGGTCACCCTGGACATCCGCGAGCTGCGCGAGCAGCGCAAGACGTTCAACGTCGTCGCGGAGACGAAGGGCGGCGACGAGAACAACACCGTCTTCCTCGGCGCGCACCTGGACTCGGTCGCGGCCGGTCCGGGCATCAACGACAACGGCTCGGGCTCCGCGGGCATCCTCCAGGTGGCGCAGCGCCTGGCGAGCAGCCAGAACAAGGTCAAGAACAAGGTGAAGTTCGCCTGGTGGTCGGCCGAGGAGTTCGGCCTGCTCGGCTCCGAGGCGTACGTCGGCGGCCTGACCGAGGCGCAGAAGAAGCAGATCAAGCTGTACCTCAACTTCGACATGATCGGCTCGCCGAACGCCGCCTACTTCGTCTACGACGGCGACGACTCCGACGGCGTCGGCGCCGGCCCGGGCCCGGAGGGCTCCGCCCAGCTGGAGAAGGGCATCACGGACTTCCTGGACTCGAAGAACATCCCGCACGAGGGCACCGACTTCACGGGCCGCTCGGACTACGGCCCGTTCATCGAGGTCGGCATCCCCTCGGGCGGCACCTTCACCGGCGCCGAGGGCATCAAGACCGCGGCGCAGGCGGCGAAGTTCGGCGGCGAGGCCGGCAAGGCCTACGACCCGAACTACCACGCCGCGGGTGACGACCTGTCCAACATCGACCAGAAGGCCCTGGACATCAACGTGGACGTGATCGCGGACGCGGTCGGCCACTACGCCCACGACCTGGCGCCGCTGTCGCGGCCGGTGGTCTCGCAGCCGACCGGCGGCGACGCCGGCAGCGGCGGCGGCCTCCACGACGGCCACGGCCACGAGGTCACCGAGTAGCACCGGGGGCCGAGCAGCACCGGCGGCAGCCGGCCTGCGGAAACGGTCCGGCGGGGCCGGGCGGTGCACGTCACCGCCCGGCCCCGCCGCGCGTCCGCGGAAGGCCGCTCAGTCCTGCGGCCAGGCCTCCACGCCGACCGGCTGGACCAGCCACCCGAAGTCGCCGAGGCCGCCGCGCGCGGTGAGCTCGGCCGCCTCCCCGGCCGCCGCGAGCGCCCGTACGTACGCCGCCGGGTCGGACGAGGCCAGGGCCAGCGGCGGCCGGGCCCCCGAGACGCCGAGCGCGGCCAGCGCCTCCCGCTGGGTCAGCAGCACCGCGCCCGGCCCGGCGCAGGAGTCGAGGGCGACGTGCGCGGTGATGTCGCAGCCGCCGTCCGGCACGGGCGGGACCTGCCGGCCCTCCCGGAAGCCGGCCAGCGTGCCGTGCGGGGGCCGCGCCGCGCGGGTGTGCGCGTAGTCGACGGCCACGGCCAGGCCCCGCTCCAGCGTCGCGACGGCCGCCGCCCACGCCTCGTCCCGCGGCCGGCCGATCTCGGCCCGGCCCGCTCCCGGCCACCAGCGCGCGAGCCACTCCCGGTCGGCGCCGCCCACCGGCCCGCCCGGGGTCTCTGCGCCGTCCGCGCCGACCAGGACGTACCGCCCGCCCTCGGCCACGTCCAGGGGGACGTTGTCCAGCCACTCGTTGGCGAAGAGCAGCCCCACCGCGCCCTGCGGAGGCTCGGCCGCCCAGGTGATCCGCGGGTCCAGCCCGGCCGGCCGCCCCGCCTTCTCCACCGCGTACGGGCGCACCCGCGCGGCCGTCTCCCGCGGCAGCGCCGCCAGCACCCCGGCCAGCAGCTCCCCGCGCCCGGCGCCGACGTCGACCAGGTCCAGCCGGTCCGGCCGGCCGAGCTGCCCGTCGACCCGGCACAGCAGCCGGGCCACGGCCCGCGCGTACAGCGGGGACGCGTGGACGGAGGTCCGGAAGTGCCCGGCGGGGCCCGGTCCGCCCGGGCGCACGTAGAAGCCGCCCGGCCCGTACAGCGCCGCCTCCATCGCCGCGCGCCAGCCGACCGGGCCGCGGCGTCCGCCCTGAGTGCTCATCCCCCACAGGCTAAGCTCGACCTCCACCTTGCGGAGTACGCGTCCGGAGGACGGATCGCCCCTGTGGTTGACTCCAGCACCTATCCCGTCTTCCTACCCTGATTACGTGCAGCGCCTCTACGACTTCTTCCGCAGACACCCCACGGGGGTCGACACCTTCTGGGCTGTCCTCCTGTGCGGGATCGCGCTGCTCGAGGTCGCCGGCTCGGGCTCCGGCACCGCCGCCAAACTCCTCGCGGTCCCCTCGGTCGCCGCCATGGGCGCGGCCGTCGCCCTGCGCCGCCGGTGGACCCGCGCGGTGTTCGCGGTGGCCGTCGGCGCCGGCGCCTACCAGCTGCTGGCCGGCGTCCCGATCCACACCGCCGACTTCGGCATGCTCGTCGTCCTCTACACGGTCGCCGCCTCGGCGGCCGTCCCGCGGTCCCTGTCCCGGGCCGCCTTCGGCACGGGGCTGGCCGCGGCCCCGCTGTACTCGCTGCGCTTCCCCGTCGACAAGGGCGACAGCACAGCGAACGTCCTGTTCACGCTGTTCGCCATGGTCCCCTTCGCGCTCGCCTGGGTGCTCGGCGACTCGCTGCGCACCCGCCGCGCCTACTACGCCGAGCTCGTCGAGCGGAACCAGCGGCTGGAGAAGGAGCGCGAGGCCCAGGCGAAGGTCGCGGTGGCCGCGGAGCGCGCCCGGATCGCCCGCGAGCTGCACGACGTCGTCGCGCACAACGTCTCGGTGATGGTGGTCCAGGCGGACGGGGCGGCGTACGTCATGGACGTCGCCCCGGAGCAGGCCAAGGAGGCCCTCCAGACGATCTCCGGCACCGGGCGCCAGGCACTCGCCGAGATGCGCCGCCTGCTGGGCGTGCTGCGCACGGGCGAGCCGCAGGAGTCCGAGGACTACGTGCCCCAGCCGGACGTGGAGCAGATCGAGGTCCTCGTCGAGCAGGTGCGCGCGGCCGGCCTCGACGTCGACTTCGAGGTGGAGGGCGCGCCGCGCAAGCTGCCCACCGGGGTCGAGCTCACCGCGTACCGGATCGTGCAGGAGGCGCTGACGAACACGCGCAAGCACGGCGGCCCGGACGCCAGCGCGAGCGTCCGGCTGGTGTACTTCGACGACGGCCTCGGGCTGCTCGTCGAGGACGACGGCCGCGGCGCGGCCCACGAGATGTACGAGGACGGCGGCGCCGACGGCGCCGGGCACGGGCTGATCGGCATGCGCGAGCGGGTCGGTATGGTCGGCGGAACCCTGGACGCGGGCCCGCGTCCCGGCGGCGGATTCCGGATCAGCGCGCTGCTTCCGCTCAAGAAGAGTTGACGAGGACGAGGTCGAGGTAACTGATGTCCATCCGAGTGATGCTGGTCGACGACCAGGTGCTGCTGCGCACGGGCTTCCGGATGGTGCTCGCCGCCCAGCCCGACATGGAGGTCGTCGCCGAGGCGGGCGACGGCCTGGAGGCGCTGGAGGTGCTGCGCTCCACCAAGGTGGACGTGGTCCTGATGGACGTGCGCATGCCCCGCCTGGACGGGGTGGAGGCGACGCGGCGCATCTGCGCGGCCCCCGAGCACCCGAAGGTCATCATCCTGACCACCTTCGACCTGGACGAGTACGCCTTCTCCGGGCTGAAGGCCGGCGCGAGCGGGTTCATGCTGAAGGACGTGCCGCCCGCGGAGCTGCTGGCCGCGATCCGCTCGGTGCACAGCGGCGACGCCGTGGTGGCGCCGTCGACGACGCGCAGGCTCCTGGACCGGTTCGCCCCGATGCTGCCGACCAGCACGCAGGAGCCGCAGAACAAGGAGATCGAGCGGCTGACCGAGCGCGAGCGGGAGGTCATGCTGCTGGTGGCGCAGGGCCTGTCGAACGGCGAGATCGCGGCCCGGCTGGTGCTGTCGGAGGCGACCGTCAAGACGCACGTGGGCCGGATCCTGACCAAGCTGAACCTGCGCGACCGGGTGCAGGTCGTCGTCCTCGCCTACGAGTCGGGCCTGGTCCGGGCCGGCGGCGGCGCCGCGTAGCCGCCGGCCCCGCGGCCGGTCGGCCGGCCGGGCCGGCGGCCGCCGGTGTCAGCCGGCGGCCATCCAGCGGTCCGGGCGGGCGCCCGCCCGGGAGGTCCGCGAGCGGTCCGCCTGGGCGGCGAGCAGCTCGGCGGCCTCGTCCGCGGCGCGCAGGCGTGCGGTGACCGTGCCGGAGGCCCCGTGGTCGACGTGGACGTCGGCCACGCCGCGGGCCCGCTCCCAGGGGCCCTGCGTGAGCCGGATGCTCTGCACCTTGGCGTGCGGGACGATGTCGGTACGGCGGCACAGCCGGCCGCGGCGCGCCGCGAAGACCTCCGGCGAGACCGCCAGCGCGTACCCCTTCCACCACACCGGCACCACCCAGCGCGCCGCGCCGCGCGGCGCGGGCGCGAACTCCAGGGCCTCCGGGTCGGCGCCCGGCAGGATCCGGGCGATCAGCTCCCGGGCCGCGGCCCGGGTGGCCACCGGGACGAGCACCCCGTTCTTCGACCCGGCGACGGACAGCTCGACGCGGACCCAGCCGCGCCGCCGCCACAGCAGCGGCTCCACGATCCGCACGGACTGCACCCGCCCCGGCGGGACGGTCTCGTGGGCGCGGTCCAGCATGCCGTGGTCCAGCCGGAGCCCGTCGGGGGACTCGGCGACCCGCCAGTCGTACTCGTCCAGGAAGCGGCCGAACGTACCCGCCCAGGCCGCCGCCAGGACGGGCAGGAGCGCGGCGAACGCCCACGGGCCGTCGGCGTACCGCGACACGGCGAAGGCGGCGGCCGCCGCGGCGGGTACGGCCGCCCAGGCCGACAGGGTCAGCGCGAGCGCCACCGCCAGGTCCCGGGGCCGCACCCGCAGCAGCTCCCGCTGCGGTGCCTCTCCCACCCCGGCGGCCTGCTCGGGCGCGAAGCCGGCGGCGCGGGCCAGCAGCTCGGCCCGCAGCGCGGAGGCCGTCCGCTCGTCGAGGAAGGCCAGCTCGTCCTTGGCCTCGGTGCCGATGACGTCGAGCCGCAGCTTGGCGACGCCCGCCACCCGGGCCAGCAGCGGGCGGGTGACGTCCACGGCCTGGATGCGGTCGAGCCGGATGTGGGCGGTGCGCCGGAAGAGCAGCCCGCTGCGGATGCGCAGCTCGGTGGCGGTGACCGCGTACCGGGTGAACCACCAGCTCAGGAAGCCGTACGCGGCGAAGAACGCGACGAACGCGGCGAGCACGGCGGCCCGCGCCACCGGGGAGAGGCCGCCGGCCCACTCCGCGACGCGGTCGCCCTGCTGGGCGGCGATGCCGAAGGTGGCGGCGATCGGCACCCAGGCGCGGCGCAGCGGCGTCAGCACGTGCAGCCTCTGTTCGGCGCCCTCGCCGCCGGCCGGGGGCACGCCGGGCACGGCGGCATCCCCGGGCGCGGGGGCGGCCGGCCCGGAGG
>NZ_RPSE01000112.1:0-16502 GCF_003949955.1 Streptomyces sp. WAC05292 | reverse complement strand
CTCCCGTCCTGCTTCCACCCGTCTCCCCACCCGCGCGCCCCGACCCTGCGATTCCCCTTCCGCCGCCGCCGACCTACGGTTGCTGGTCATGCGGTTCCCCACCCTCGGCGCTCGGCGCATCGGGCTGCCCAGACGGGCCGTCTCGCAGATCCTCCTGACCCAGCTGGCCATCGCCGCCGGAGTCGCCGTCCTGGCCACCGGGCTGTTCCTGGCCCCGCTGAGCGCACAGCTCGACGACCAGGCCATGCAGCGCGCACTCGCCATCGCCCGCAGCACGGCCGCCGACCCCTCCCTGGCGGCCGCGGTACTGGACTCCGCTCCGGCCGCCGACGGCCCGGTGCAGGCCACCGCCGAGCGGATCCGCCGCGCCACCCGCGCCGAGTACGTGGTGGTGATGGACCTCCACGGCATCCGCCGCTCCCACCCCGGCCCCGACCGCATCGGCCTGCCCGTCTCCACCGACCCCGGCGACGTCCTCGCGGGCCGCGACGTGACGGAGATCGACGAGGGCACCCTGGGCCGCACCGCCCGCGGCAAGGTGCCGCTCGTCGCCGCCGACGGCGAGATCGTCGGCGCCGTGTCCGTCGGCATCTCCTACGACAGCGTCCGGGCCCGGCTGCTCGGCTCCATCCCGGGACTCCTCGCCTACGCCGGCGGCGCGCTGGCCGCCGGCGCGCTCGCCGCCTACCTCCTCTCCCGCCGCATCCAGCGCCAGACCCGCGACCTGGCCTTCTCCGACATCTCCGGCCTCCTCGCCGAACGCGAGGCGATGCTCCACTCCATTCGCGAGGGCGTCGTCGCCCTCGACGCCGCCGGGCGGATCCGGCTCGTCAACGACGAGGCCGCCCGCCTCCTCGGCCTCTCCCCCGCCGACTCGGCCCGCGCCGCCGGCCGCCCGCTCGACGAGGTCCTCGGCGCGGGCCGCACCGCCGACGTCCTCTCCGGCCGTGCCACCGGCCGCGACCTCCTCACCGTGCAGGGGCCGCGCGTCCTGGTCGCCAACCGGATGCCCACCGAGGACGGCGGCGCCGTCGCCACCCTGCGCGACCGCACCGAACTGGAGCAGCTCCGCCGCGAACTCGACTCCACCCAGGGCCTGATCGACGCCCTGCGCGCGCAGGACCACGAGCACGCCAACCGCCTCCACACCCTCCTCGGCCTGCTGGACCTCGGCCTGCACGAGGAGGCGGCGGAGTTCCTCGCCGAGGTCGCCGGCGGGCGGCGCAGCACCGCCGAGCAGGTCACCGAGAAGGTCCGCGACCCCCTGCTGGCCGCCCTCCTCGTGGGCAAGGCGACGGTCGCCGCCGAGCGCGGCGTCCCGCTGCGCCTCACCGACGGCAGCTTCCTGCCCGACCGCCTCACCGACCCCGGCGGGCTGGTCACCATCGTCGGAAACCTCGTGGACAACGCCCTGGACGCGGCCGCCGGATCGGCCGCACCCCTCGTCGAGGTGGAGCTGCGCTGCGAGGACCGCACCCTGGTCCTCCTCGTCCGCGACAGCGGTCCCGGGGTGCCGGAGTCCCGCCGCGAGGAGATCTTCACCGAGGGCTGGTCGACGAAGCAGCCCTCGGGCCGGCGCGAGCGCGGTCTCGGCCTGGCCCTCGTACGCCGCCTGGCGGAACGGCAGGGCGGCACGGCGCGGGCCGGCGGGACAGCGGACGGAGGGGCGGAGTTCTCCGTCGTACTCCCGGAGGCCCTGCGATGAGCGGATCCCCGATCCACGTATTGGTCGTCGACGACGACGTGCGTGTTGCCCGGATCAACGCGGCGTATGTCGAGAAGGTTCCCGGCTTCCGCGTCATCTCCCGCGCCCACTCGGCCGCCGAGGCGCTGGAGCGGCTTGAGGACCAGCCGGCGGACCTGGTCCTCCTGGACCACTACCTGCCCGACGGCAGCGGCCTGGACCTGGTGGCCCGCCTGCGGCAGCTAGGCCACCGCACCGACGTGATCATGGTCACGGCCGCCCGGGACCTCGCCACGGTGCAGGCCGCGATGCGCCTCGGCGCCCTCCAGTACCTCGTCAAACCGTTCACCTTCCAGGGCCTCAGGCTTCGGCTGGAGGCGTACGCGGCCCTGCGCCGCACCCTGGAGACGGGCGGCGAGGCCGAACAGGCCCAGGTGGACCGGATCTTCGGGACGCTCGCCGCCGCCGGCGCCCCCAACGACCTGCCCAAGGGCCACTCCCCCACCACCGCCGAGCTGGTCCGCCACATCCTGCTGTCCGCGGAGGGCCCGCTGTCGGCCCAGCAGATCGCCGACCGCGCCGGCATCAGCCGCCAGACCGCACAGCGGTACCTCAAACTGCTCGACCGCACCGGTCGGGTCACGCTGGCCCTGCGCTACGGCGAGACGGGCCGCCCCGAGCACCGCTACGCCTGGCGTCCGGCCGACGGCCCGTGATCCGCTGCCGCCCCGTCACACGGCCCCGGCTCCGGTCAGGGAGCGGACCTCGGTCTCGGCGTGCTTGGCGGCGTCCGGCTCCTCCGCGCAGGTCACCGTCCCCAGCCAGCCCGCCAGGAACCCGAGCGGAATCGAGACCAGGCCCGGGTTCTGCAGCGGGAAGCACTGGAAGTCCACTCCCGGGAAGAGGGCGTCGGGGCTGCCGGAGACGACCGGCGACAGCACCACCAGCGCCACCGCCGGCACCAGTCCGCCGTACACGGACCAGACGGCGCCCCGCGTCGTGAAGCGGCTCCAGAACAGCGAGTACAGCAGGACGGGCAGGTTGGCGGAGGCCGCGACCGCGAAGGCGAGGCCCACCAGGAACGCCACGTTCAGATCCTGGGCCAGCAGCCCGAGCGCGATGGCCACCGCCCCGATCCCGACGGCCGCTGTCCGCGCCACCGCGACCTCGCTGCGGGCGCGGGCGCGCCGGCGCCGGAGGGAGGCGTACAGGTCGTGTGCGACGGACGCCGACGAGGCGAGGGTGATGCCCGCGACGACCGCGAGGATCGTCGCGAAGGCGATCGCCGCGACCAGGGCGAACAGCACGGCCCCGCCGGTGGATTCCGCTCCGCCGCCCAAGTGGGCGGCGAGCAGCGGCACCGCCGTGTTGCCGGAGGCGTGGGAGGCGCGGACCTCGGCCGGGCCGACCAGCGCGGCCGCGCCGAAGCCGAGCACGATGGTCATCAGGTAGAAGCCGCCGATCAGGCCGATCGCCCAGACCACGGACCGGCGGGCGGCCCGCGCGGTCGGCACCGTGTAGAAGCGGGACAGGATGTGCGGGAGCCCGGCGGTGCCGAGGACCAGGGCCAGGCCGAGGCTCATGAAGTCGATGCGGGCCGTCCAGTCGCCGCCGTACTTCAGCCCCGGGCCCAGGAACCGCTCGCCGTGGCCGCTGCGTTCGGCTGCACTGGTGAGCAGCAGTCCGAAGTCGCCGTGGAAGCGGAACAGGACGAGCACGGTGAGGGCGACCGCCCCGCCCATCAAGAGGACGGCCTTGACGATCTGGATCCAGGTGGTGGCCCGCATTCCGCCGAAGGAGACGTAGACGACCATGAGCGCCCCCACCGCGACCACGGTCAGCGTGCGGGCGGCGGTGCCGGAGTCGCCGAGCAGCAGGCCGACGAGGCTGCCGGCGCCGACCATCTGCGCGACGAGGTAGAGCACGGAGACGGTGACGGAGGCGGTCCCGGCGGCGATCCGGACGGGCCTCTCGCTCATCCGGGCCGCGACGACGTCGGCGAGGGTGAAGCGGCCGCAGTTGCGGACGAGTTCGGCGACGAGGAAGAGGACGACGAGCCAGGCGACGAGGAAGCCGACCGAGTACAGCAGGCCGTCGTAGCCGAACAGGGCGATCAGCCCGGAGATGCCGAGGAAGGACGCGGCGGACATGTAGTCGCCGGCGATGGCGAAACCGTTCTCCATCGGAGAGAACAGCCGGCCCCCGGCGTAGAACTCCTCGGCCGAGCCGTGCCGGTGGCGGCTGACCCAGGTGGTGATGCCCAGGGTCACCGCGATGAAGGTGCTGAAGAGGACCAGTGCCAGCGTCTGGTGCCCGGCGGTCACCGGCCGGCCTCCCGGTTGCGGGCCCGCCCGTGCCCGCGCTCCTGCTCGAACACGGTCCACCGCAGGTCCAGTGCGGCCCGGTCCCGGCGGAGCCTGGCGTGCCGGGCGTACGCCCAGGTCAGCAGGAAGGTGCTGAGGAACTGGCCGAGGCCGGCGAGCAGGGCCACGTTGACCGCGCCGGCGACGGGACGGGCCATGAACCCGGGCGCCGCGGTCGCGGCGACCACGTAGGCCACGTACCAGAGGAGGAAGGCGGCGGTCGCGGGGACGACGAACCCGCGGTAGCGGCTGCGGACCTCCTGGAACGCTGCGCTGCGCTGCACCTCCAGGTAGATCTCGGCCGCGTCGGCCGGGCCCGCCCGGCCGTCGGCCCGGCGCGGCGGAGCCTGCCCGCCGGTGCCCTCGCCCCGGCCGCCGCCGTCGCTGTCGCCCTCGCCCCAGTCGACGGCCGGCGCGTCGTACCAGGGGTCGTCGAGCCGGATCGTTCCGGCGTCGGGACCTTCGTGCTTGTCCACCGAACTCTCCTTGTCCGCTGCCGCATTGGCGGCGTGCCCACAAGGATGTGCGGAATGAGCGGTTTCCGGACTGGTGTACCGGTGCTCTTCACTCCAACAGGTGATGGGGCGGAGCGGCGGGCCGGCGGGAGCGCGGAGCGGCGGGCCGCACCGTCCGAGGTGCGGCCCGCCGCTCCGCCCGGGTGCCGGGCCGCCCGTCAGGCGTCGATGCGCGAGCGGTCCAGGGTGGCCGCGGAGCTGGTGATGAACTCCTTGCGGGGAGCCACCTCGTTGCCCATGAGCAGGTCGAAGACCTGCTCGGCCGCCTCCAGGTCGCCGATGTTGATGCGGCGCAGCGTGCGGTGGCGCGGGTCCATCGTCGTCTCCGCCAGCTGGTCCGCGTCCATCTCGCCGAGGCCCTTGTAGCGCTGGATCGAGTCCTTGTAGCGGATGTTCTTCCGCTGGAATTCGAGCAGGGTCTGGCGGAGTTCGCTGTCCGAATACGTGTAGACGTACTTGTCCTGCCCCCTCTTGGGCTGGACGAGCTCGATCCGGTGCAGCGGCGGCACGGCCGCGAACACACGCCCGGCCTCGACCATGGGGCGCATGTAGCGCTGGAAGAGCGTGAGCAGCAGGCAGCGGATGTGCGCGCCGTCCACGTCCGCGTCGACGAGGAGGACGATCTTCCCGTACCGCGCGGCGTCGATGTCGAAGGTACGGCCGGAGCCGGCCCCTATGACCTGGATGATCGCGCCGCACTCGGCGTTCTTCAGCATGTCCGAGACCGAGGACTTCTGAACGTTCAGGATCTTGCCGCGGATGGGCAGCAGAGCCTGGAATTCCGAATTCCGGGCCAGCTTCGCGGTGCCGAGGGCGGAGTCCCCCTCGACGATGAAGAGCTCGCTGCGCTCGACGTCGTCGCTGCGGCAGTCCGCGAGCTTGGCGGGAAGCGAGGAGGTCTCCAGGGCCGTCTTGCGGCGCTGCGCCTCCTTGTGCTGGCGGGCCGCGATGCGGGTCCGGGCCGCCGCGACGACCTTCTCCATCACGGCGCGCGCCTGCTGCTTGTCGTCGCGCTTGGTGGAGGTCAGGAAGGCCTTGAGCTCCTTGGACACGACGGCGGCGACGATGCGGGCGGCCGCCGAGGTGCCGAGCACCTCCTTGGTCTGCCCCTCGAACTGCGGCTCGGCCAGGCGGACGGTGACGACCGCCGTCAGGCCCTCCATCGCGTCGTCCTTGACGACGTCGTCCTCGGCGACGCGCAGCAGCTTCGCGGAGCGGAGCACCTCGTTCAGGGTCTTGGTGACGGCGCGCTCGAAGCCGGTGATGTGGGTGCCGCCCTTGGGGGTGGCGATGATGTTCACGAAGGACTTGACGGTGGTCTCGTACCCCGTGCCCCAGCGCAGGGCGACGTCCACCCCGAGGTCGCGGGTGACCTCGGTGGGGGTCATGTGGCCGCGCTCGTCGAGGACGGGGACGGTCTCCTTGAAGGTGCCCTGCCCGCTCAGCCGCAGGACGTCGCAGACGGCCTTGTCCTGGGCGAGGAAGTCGCAGAACTCGCTGATCCCGCCGTCGAAGCGGAAGGTCTCCTCGGTCTTCCCGGCGCCGTCGATGCCGCGCTCGTCGCGCACGACGATCGTGAGGCCGGGGACGAGGAAGGCGGTCTGGCGGGCGCGCTGGTGCAGGTTCTCCAGCGAGAGCCGGGCGTCCTTGAGGAAGATCTGCCGGTCCGCCCAGTAGCGGACCCGGGTGCCGGTCTTGCCCTTGGCGATGCGCTTGGTCTTGCGCAGGCCGCTCGCGGCGTCGAAGGGGCTGTCGGGGCCCTGGCCCGTGAAGACGCCGGGCACGCCGCGGCGGAAGCTGATCGCGTGGGTGGAGCTGCCGCGGTCGACCTCGACGTCGAGGCGGGAGGAGAGGGCGTTGACGACGGAGGCGCCGACGCCGTGCAGGCCGCCGGAGGCGGCGTAGGAGCCGCCGCCGAACTTCCCGCCGGCGTGCAGCTTGGTCATGACGACCTCGACGCCGGACAGCCCGGTCTTGGGCTCGACGTCCACGGGGATGCCGCGGCCGTTGTCCCTGACCTCGACGGATGCGTCGTCGTGGAGGACGACCTCGATGTGGTCGCAATAGCCGCCCAGGGCCTCGTCGACGGCGTTGTCGATGATCTCCCAGAGGCAGTGCATCAGGCCGCGGCTGTCGGTCGACCCGATGTACATGCCCGGCCGCTTGCGGACGGCTTCGAGGCCTTCGAGGACGAGCAGGTGCCGCGCGGTGTAGTTGGAGCCGTCCCGGTCTGCTCCGGACAGCAGCGCGCTGGAAGGCACGGACGTGTCGGCGGTCACGCAGTTCGCTCCTCGCTGAATTTCATTTCTGGACCCGGTGGTGCACGGGGTGGCTCGGTTGCCCGTCGAAGGGTACCGAGGCCTGGTAGAGCCGATGCAACGCCACCCTCGTGCTGCATCAGCCTAGTGCAGATCCGCACGGATGTTCGATCCCCCGAGCGGGTGAAGCAAACATCACGTTCCCTTCGAGGCATGAACCATTTAGGGTTCGGGCACGTCCTCATGAACAACCGGCACTCGGGCCGGGGAGGACGACTGCGACAAGCGAACGACTGACAACGCGAAACCGTAAAGCAACGCAATACGGCTCCTTCGCCGCCAACCGGCAGCAGCCGGCCAGCTTCGGAAGGAAGTTTCGAGGAAAAGCCGCGAGCGGGAACGTTTTCGGCCTGGTTGGATGTTGACCCTGGTACGACAGCTCGTCGAGCTAGAGAAGAGGCGACGTGACTACTGTTCTGACACCCGCGACCCCGCTGACGGCCGCTGACCGATGCGACCGTTGCGGCGCCCAGGCATATCTGCGCGTCGTCCTGCTGAGCGGTGGTGAACTGCTCTTCTGCGCCCACCACGGGCGCAAGTTCGAGCCGGAACTCAAGAAGATCGCCGCGGAAATACAGGATGAGACCGAGCGGCTGACGTCCGCTCCGGCGGCGCACGCCGACACCGAGGACCGCTGACAAGCCTGTACCTCGCATCCGACGAGCCAGGACCGGCGAGGCCGGTCGACGGGCGGCACTTCCGAGACCCGGAAGTGCCGCCCGTCCTCACGTCTGCGGTGCCGAACGGGGAGGATGCCCCTCTTCGGCCCGTACGGGGGCCTTGGAGCCGCTTTCGGCGCCCCTCGCGGGGTCCGGCACCGACCGGCGCTGCGGGGCCGTCTCCGGCCCGGCCACGAAGTCGGCCAGCGGGGCGATCCGCGTGTAGACGCCCGGGCTGTCGGCGCGGCCGCACCCCCGGCCCCACGACACGACCCCGATGAGCCGGCCCTCGGCGACGAGCGGCCCGCCGCTGTCGCCCTGGCAGGCGTCCCGCCCGCCGCGGGCGTGCCCCGCGCACACCATGGATTCGGGCCGGTACTCACCGTCCGCGTCCCCCGGATACGCCTCCCGGCAGACCTCGTCCGCCAGTACGGTGACCTGCGCCGCCCGCAGCCCGAACGCGTAGTCGCCGAAGCCGCTGGTGTCCCCCCACCCGTACACGGCGGCCTCGGCACCGGCCCGGTAGCCGGGGTGGTCCTGCCCGGCGAGCGGCAGCACGTGCTGCGCGGGCAGCGCCTCGGCGAGCTCCAGCACGGCGAGGTCGCCGGCGTTGCTCCGCGTGTCGTACGCCGGGTTCACGCGGACCGCGCGGACCGCGACCTCCCGGCCCTCGTCCGCGCGCAGCTGCGTACGCCCGGTGATCACCCGCAGGTCGCGGACGGCCTCGACCGGGGCGCCCAGCACCTCCCGGCTCAGGCAGTGGGCGGCGGTGACGACCCGCGCGGGGGCGACGAGCGCGCCGCCGCAGAACTGCCCGGCCCGGGTTCCGCCGAACCGGTCACGGCTGGCCACGGCCACGACCCAGGGACTGTCCGCCACCTTCACCGGCCTGCCGCCGATCACGATGCTGTCCGCGGCGGCGTGGGGGGCGCGGGCCAGCGGGGCGGCGGCCGCTCCCGCCACCAGGGCCAGCGCGCCCGCCAGAGCACGGGAGATGGGTCGACGCATCGGGCCTCCTGACGCTGGGTGTGCGCTTCTGCACCCAGAGTGGGCCGTCCGGCGGGCGGGCGCACCCGCGCACGGTGCCGGCCGGGGGTTGCGCGGGGGGCGCGACAGGGCCCGACGGCCCCTGTGGGGGACGCCGGGCCCTGTCGGCAGTCGGTGCGGCCGCCGCGGCTAGTCCAGGTAGTCGCGCAGGACCTGGGACCGGGAGGGGTGGCGGAGCTTCGACATGGTCTTGGACTCGATCTGGCGGATGCGCTCGCGCGTCACGCCGTAGACCTTGCCGATCTCGTCCAGGGTCTTGGGCTGGCCGTCGGTGAGGCCGAAGCGCATGGACACGACACCCGCCTCGCGCTCGCTCAGGGTGTCCAGGACGGAGTGGAGCTGCTCCTGCAGGAGGGTGAAGCTCACGGCGTCGGCCGGGACTACCGCCTCTGAGTCCTCGATGAGGTCGCCGAACTCGCTGTCGCCGTCCTCGCCGAGCGGGGTGTGCAGGGAGATCGGCTCGCGCCCGTACTTCTGGACCTCGATGACCTTCTCCGGGGTCATGTCGAGTTCCTTCGCCAGCTCCTCCGGGGTGGGTTCGCGGCCCAGGTCCTGGAGCATCTGGCGCTGTACGCGGGCGAGCTTGTTGATGACCTCGACCATGTGCACGGGGATGCGGATCGTGCGGGCCTGGTCGGCCATGGCGCGGGTGATCGCCTGGCGGATCCACCAGGTGGCGTACGTGGAGAACTTGTAGCCCTTGGTGTAGTCGAACTTCTCGACCGCGCGGATCAGGCCCAGGTTGCCCTCCTGGATCAGGTCCAGGAAGAGCATGCCGCGGCCGGTGTAGCGCTTGGCGAGGGAGACCACGAGGCGGAGGTTGGCCTCCAGCAGGTGGTTCTTGGCGCGGCGGCCGTCCTCGGCGATGATCTCCAGTTCGCGCTTGAGCTTGGGCGCCAGCTTGTCGGAGGTGGCGAGCTTGTCCTCGGCGAACAGGCCGGCCTCGATGCGCTTGGCGAGCTCGACCTCCTGCTCGGCGTTGAGCAGGGGGACCTTGCCGATCTGCTTGAGGTAGTCCTTGACGGGGTCGGCGGTGGCGCCGGCGACGGCGACCTGCTGGGCGGGGGCGTCGTCCTCGTCGTCGGAGATGACGAAGCCCTTGGCCTCGCCGCCGTCCTCCTCTTCCTCGCCCTCGGCCTTGACCTCGGCGGGGCCCTCTTCCAGGAGCTCTTCCTCGCCGGCCTCGTCGGAGTCCTTCTTCCCGGCGGTCTTCTTGGCGGCCGTCTTCTTCGCCGCCGCCTTCTTGGCGGGGGCGGCCTTCTTCGCGGCCGTCTTGCGGGCTGCCGTCTTCTTGGCGGCGGGCTCGGCTCCGGGCTCCTGCTCGGCGGCGCCGGCGGGCTCGGGGTCGACCGCCTCGGCCGCCGGTTCCGCGGCGGCGACGGTCCGCGCAGCCGTCGTCTTCGCCGCGGCGGTCTTGGTGGCCGCCCGCTTGGCCGGGGTCTTCGCTGCGACGCTCTTGCGGGTGGTGCGCTTGGGCGACTCCGCGGCACTGACCATCAGCGTCACACCCTCTTCCTCGAGGATCTGGTTGAGGCTGCGCAGAACATTCTTCCACTGGGTCGCAGGAATCTGGTCAGCCTCGAAGGCCCGACGTACGTCATCGCCGGCGATCTGCCCCTCGGCCTTGCCCCGCTCGATGAGCGCCATCACAGACTCGGATTCGGCGATCTCCGGCGGGAGCGTACGGGATGTGCTGGCCGACACGAACAACCTCTCGGAACGATGGGAACGGCTTCCGACCCCGGACCGGGTGGTGCTGGACCGGAGCCGACGACCACCGACTGGGGATGGGCCGGGGGCGCGGGCAGGGGCCGGGGAGCTTCACAGCACCCGCAAGGGCTGCTGTTCCCTCCGTCGGCCATCACCTCTCTAGGTCATCGCGTGACTTCGCAGAGCGTTACGCCCAAAAATTCGTGGCCGTGGTCACACGCCCTCTGCGGGCCGCGGTCCGGGGCCGGCCGGGGCTGCGCCGGAAGGGCCGCCACACCGGTGTCGCCGGACCCGGGCCGGGTCCGGCGACACGTGCGAGTACCTCCGCGCCTCCAGTCCGCCGGCCGCTCAGTGCTCGCGCGGGGCGGGCACCACGCGCTCGACCTCGGGGTGGACGGTCAGCAGCTGGCGCATGGCGCTCTCGGCTCCCGTGGCGTCCCCCGCGGCGAGCGCCTCGACGATGCGGGCGTGGTGGGCGACGCACGCCTCGCTCGGGCGGTCGCAGGTGGTCGTCGCGCTGCCGGAGACCTGGAGGGCGGCGGAGACGATGCCGGAGAGGTGCTCCAGCATGCGGTTGCCGGCGACCTGGATGAGGAGCGCGTGGAACTCGTTGTCGGCGCGGGCGAAGGTGATCGCGTCGCCCTGGCCGAGGGCGTGCCCCATGATCTCGACCATGTCGGCGAGGCGCTGCTGGACGTCCGGGCGGCCGTGGCCGGCGGCGAGGCGGGCGGCGAGCGGCTCGATGGTCCAGCGGAGCTCGTTGAGCTCGCGGCGCTGGTCGTCGCGCTGGGGCCCGAAGGCCCGCCACTCGATGATGTCGGGGTCGAGGAGGTTCCAGTCGGCGACCGGCCGGACCCGGGTGCCGACGTTGGGGCGGGCGCTGACGAGGCCCTTGGCCTCCAGCACGCGCAGCGATTCGCGGACCACCGTGCGGGAGACCTCGAAGCGCTGGCCGATCTCCTCGGGGACGAGGGGGCGGTCGGCGCCGAGGTCGCCGGAGACGATCATCTGGCCGAGCTGCTGGACGAGTTGGCCGTGCAGGCCGCGGCCGCGGCTGCCCGCGGCGCGCCGGCCGACACGGCCCAACTCGACGTCGGCGCCCTCCCAGTGGGGTGTGGCGACGCGGTCGGCCCCGGGGGTTTCCGCATACGGGTAGCGGTCGAGTTCGCCCGGACCGACGAGGCCGGAGTCGGCATGGCGGGCGGCGGTCATCATGGTGTGCGCAAGGGTACTCACGAATCCTTTGTCGGCCGCGCCCCCAGGACCCTTGAGGTCTTTGCTGAAAAGCACACGAAAGGGTGATCGGTGCCACCTGCGCAATTGACGACTTATCGTAAAGAACCGGGCCGTTTACGGGGGGTTGCGGTCCTGTTCACGTGTAGTGGGCGCTTCCGGTCGGAGCGCGGGCGGGCGCGGCTTCCAAGCGGTCACCATCGGACACGGCTGCGCAGTCCGGTGAACCCATAGGCGCACAACAGGACCATCAGCGACAACGCCAGTGCCGCGCCGACGGGTTGGGCGACCACGCGGAGGGCTCCGGTGACCATGCGGTCCGCCTCCGGGGGCCACTGGGCCGAGGCGAGGGAGCGGAGCCGGGCCGCCAGGCCCGCGACCGGGTGGGCGGACGGGCCGTGGAGCACCTCGCGCAGCAGCGGCACGACGCCGACCGGGACCGCGAGCACCGCGGCCATGCCGGCGGTCGCCGACCGGAAGACCCCGGAGGCGAGGACCCCGGCCCAGGCGCAGCCGGTGAGCAGGCCGGCCCAGCTGGCCGCGGGGACGGCCCAGTGCTCGGGTGCGCGCAGCGGGCCGCCGCCGAAGACGAGGTGCACGGCGGCGGCGTCGGCGGCCACGGCCAGGGCGCCGACGCCGAGGGCGAGCGCGGCACCGACGCCGAGCTTGGCGGCGAGCAGGCCGAGCCGGCGCGGCACGGTGCCGCGGTCCGCGGTGAGCGCCGGGTAGCGGTACTCCTCGCCGAAGGCCAGGGCTCCGAGCAGGCCGGCGCCGAGGGCGGCGGGCGGCAGCGGCAGCAGCTCCGGCCAGCCGGCGAGCACCCGGTGCTGGGAGCCGTGGCCGGCGCGGGCCAGGAGCACGGCGAGGACCGCGGAGACGCAGAGGACGGCGGCGGCGGTCAGGGCGGGTGCGGCGGTGCCGAAGACGCGCAGCAGCTCGTAGCGCAGGGGGCGCAGCGGGCCGCCGATGCGCCGCACCGCGGAGGCGGGCCGGCGGTCGGCTCCGGGCCAGGCGCCCGCCGCCGGGGCGGGCAGGCCGGCGTCGGTACCGGCGGCACCGGCCGCTCCGGCCGCTCCGGCTGCTCCGGCTGCTCCGGCCGCTCCGGTGGTCGGGCCGGGCACGTGGGCGGCGGGGGCGGCGGACGCGTCGCCACCGCCGGATCCGGTGCGGGCGGCGGGGACGGCGGCTGCCGGCTCGCGGGTGTCGCCGGTCTCGTCGGCGAGCTGGTGGACGAGCACGCCGTGGCGGAACGCCGCCTCGCCGACCTCCGCGCAGCTGCTGCCGAAGACGGCCAGGCGGTTGCCGGTCTCCTGGACGATCTCCACCGGGCGCTGCGCGGCGCGGGCCTCGCGGTTGAGGACGTCGGCCAGGCGGGCGGCGTGCGGGGTGCGCACGGCGACCCGAGGCCGCAACCGGGTCAGGGCGAATTCGGCGGCGTCCTGGTCCGCGACGAGCCGGCCGCGGTCGATGCTCACGACGCGGTCCGCGCTGCGGGCGGCCTCCTTCGCGTCGTCGGTGGTGAACAGGACCGCCCCGCCGAGGGCGGCGTGCCCGCGCAGGAGGGTGTGCATCCAGCCGCGGTCGCGGGGGGAGAGCCCGGCGCAGGGCTCGTCGAGGAGCAGGGTGCAGGGGTCGGCGAGCAGGGCGGCGGC
The DNA here is from genome assembly GCF_003949955.1 of Streptomyces sp. WAC05292. Classification (NCBI taxonomy): domain Bacteria; kingdom Bacillati; phylum Actinomycetota; class Actinomycetes; order Kitasatosporales; family Streptomycetaceae; genus Streptomyces; species Streptomyces sp. WAC05292. The sequence continues at coordinate 3,321 of NZ_RPSE01000112.1, read as the reverse complement.
CAGGGCCACCCGGCGGTCCATGCCGAGGGAGAGGGAGCCCAGCCGCTCGTCGCGCAGCCCCGCGATGCCGACGACCTCCAGCACGGCGTCGGCCCGCGAGGCGGGCACCCCGGCGGCCGCGCACAGCATCCGCAGCTGGCCGCGGACCGTCCGCGCCGGGTTGCCGGGGACGTCGCCGAGCAGCACACCGACCTCGCGGCTCGGGTGCGGGATGCGGTGCAGCGGGCGGCCCCGGAAGTAGGTGACGCCCCTGCCCGGTTCGAGTTCCAGCATCAGCCGCAGGGCGGTGGTCTTGCCCGAGCCCTGGTCGCCGAGGAGCGCGGTGACGGCGCCGGGGCGGGCCTCGAAGGTGAGGTCGTCGACGAGCGGCGGGAGGTTTCGACGGGGGCGGCTGGTGAGTCCGATGGCCTGGAGCATCGCTTCCCTCGCGGGGGGTGTGACCGCTCTGCGGCAGGGTGGGTTCCCCCAGCAAGGTAACGCCAAGCGCCCGATTTGCCCCGTAATGCCCCCTGGTGCGGCGCCGTGTCGGCGGCGCCGCCGACGGGGCGTCAGGCCTCCGGGCGGAGCATCGGCGGGTTGAGCAGGGTGGCCCCGCCGGCCCGGAACAGCTGTGCCGGCCTGCCGCCCTGACGGGTCGTCGTCCCTCCGGCCGGCACCAGGAAGCCGGGGGTCCCGGTGACCTTGCGGTGGAAGTTGCGGGGGTCGAGGGCCACGCCCCACACCGCCTCGTAGACCCGGCGCAGCTCGCCCACGGTGAACTCGGGCGGGCAGAACGCGGTGGCCAGCGAGGAATACTCGATCTTCGAGCGGGCGCGCTCGACCCCGTCCGCGAGGATGGTCGCGTGGTCGAAGGCGAGCCCGGCGCCCGGCTCCTCCTCGGCGGCGAGCAGCTCGTCGACCGGGGCCCAGCGCGCGCTGTTGGCGTCGCCGCCGGCGCGGGGCGCGGGCAGGTCGGGGGCGAGGACGAGGTGGGCCACGCTGACCACGCGCATCCGCGGATCCCGCTTGGGGTCCCCGTACGTGGCCAGCTGCTCCAGGTGCGCGCCGTTGCCGGCGCCGGGCTCCGCGGGATCGTGCGCGCACAGGCCGGTTTCCTCGGCGAGTTCGCGGGCGGCCGCGGCGCCCAGGTCCTCGTCTCCGCGCACGAAGCCGCCGGGCAGGGCCCAGCGCCCCTGGAACGGCTGCTCGCCGCGCCGGACGACCAGCGCGCAGAGGGCGTGGCGTCGCACGGTGAGGACGACCAGGTCGACGGTGACGGCGAACGGCGGATAGGCCGACGGGTCGTAGGGAGGCATGCCGCGATCATAGTCGTCTTCCTGACGATAAACAGCGCTTTGAAGATCCGGAGGGCAAAGACCCGGAAGCCGGCGGGGGGCGCCGGCCTAGCCGCCGAGTTGGAGGGCATCAGCCGCCTCCTCCACCATCCCGAGGCCGAGGCGGCTGACGCGGAGGGCGAAGGGTTCGCCCGCGACCCGCAGGCCGGACAGGCGCAGTGCGCCGAGCGGGGCGCCGGGCAGGGGGGTTACGGCGACGGTGCCGGCGGGGGCGTCCGGGCGGATCCCGGCGGCCGCCGTGAGGGCGTGGATCCCGGCGGCCGCGGCCACCGCGGCGGGGCGGCAGGCCGCTGGGTGCGGGAGGGGGGCGCTGCCCGCCGTGCGCTGCTCGGCGGCGTACATCTCGGGCAGCCGGTACCCGAAGCCCTCCGCGGCGTCGAGCAGGCCGCGCAGGAGGGCGGCGGCCTCCTTCTCGAAGCCGGCCTGGGCAAGCCCGGCGACGGCCACGGCGCTTTCGTGGGGGCGGACCGCGCCGGAGCGGTGGCCGAACGGGTTGTGCCCGGGCTCCCGCACGGCCATGCTCCGCAGCCCCCACCCGCAGTCCATGGCGGGGGCTCCGAGCAGCCGGGCGAGCTGTTCGGTGCGGACCGGGTCGAGCAGGCCGGGGGCGAGGCGGCCCCCGCCGAGAAGGCCGGTGTCCAGCAGGTGGGCGGCGGCTCCGGTCAGCCGGGGCAGCGGCCTGCCGTCCGGGTGGAGGGCCGCGGCCGGCCGGCCGCCGTCCGGGCCGTCGATCCAGAACCGCTGCCGGAAGCGCGCCCGCAGGGCGGCCGCCCACTCCCGCCACTCCGGTCCGCCGGGCCGGCCGTACGCGTCGAGCAGGTCGGCCCCGAGCAGGGCGGCCCGGTGGGCGTGGGCCTGGGTCTCGCAGCGGCGCGGCCCGGGGTCGGGATCGGCGAGGAAGCCGTCTCCGCCGAGGGATGCGCGCAGCCAGTCCAGGCACCGCTCGGCCGCGGGGAGCAGTGGTTCGGCCTCCGGATCGGGCAGCCCCCAGCGCCGGGCCTCGGCGAGGACGGCGGGGAAGGCGAGGGTGGCCTCGGTGCCGGTGCAGCCGGGCGGCAGCTGCGGCCCGCCGCCGCGCAGCGGTCCGGGGATCTTCCCCGTGTCCGGTCCGCGGCCGCCGGTCTGGGTGCGGGCGAGGATGCGCAGGGTGGCCGCGGCGAGCCCGGTGCCGAGCGGCAGCGCCATCCGCGCCGCCCAGAGGGCTTCCGCTGGGGCGAGGCCGAGCCGCCAGGGCGCACCGGCGGCGGCGAAGGCGTCGGCCGGCTCCTCCCGGTCCCTCAGCAGGAGGGCGCCGAGGTCGGCGACGCTGGTCCGGAACCAGGCCTCGGCGCGCGGGTCGTCGCACTCGGCCCTGGCGTCGGCCAGGGGGTTGGCCACCTGCCCGGCCGGGGCCCGGGAGGTGCGGGACTGCGTGGTGCGCAGCTCGATGGTGCGGGACTCCCCCGGCTGCAGTTCGAGCTGCCAGCGCAGCAGCCCTGCGGAGGCGAGCGCGTCGTCGGGGGCGGGGTCGGCGGTGGTGACGGCCTGGGCGTCGCCCGTGGTCCAGCGCAGGCCGGCCGCGTGCACGCCGGCCGGGAGTTCGGGTCCGGCCCGGCCGGCGGCGACGGCTGCGAGGTCGGCGAGGTCGGTGCCGAGGAGGACCTCCACGGGCAGGCGCAGGGGGCGGGCGTTGAAGCTGCGGAGGACGATCCGCTCCGTGCCGTCGGCGTGCCGCACCCGCTCGACGCCGACGTCGGGGTCGGGGCCGGCCTCGGCTCCCGTGCGGACGGTCGCGGTGAACGCGGCCCGGTCCGCCCCGGTGCTGCGGCCCTGGACGGCCACCGGGTCGCGGCCCGCGACCCGCAGCACACAGCGGGAGAGCAGCCGCCGCCCCGAGCGGTAGATGCCGTCCATGCCGTGCCCGGTGAGCTGGCCGTGTTCGGGCGAGATCGCCAGGCAGGGCGCCGAGACGCAGATGACGGCGCCGTGCACGGGGGGCAGCTCGGGC
>NZ_RPSE01000111.1:0-16664 GCF_003949955.1 Streptomyces sp. WAC05292 | reverse complement strand
CCGCAGGACGCCTCGCCACCGCCGCCGCCCAAGAAGCGGGCGGGCCGAGACCTGCGCGCCGCGATAGGGGTCGGTCTCGGCCTCGGAGCGGTGATCTTCGCTTCGCTGTTCATCGTCAAGGCGGTCTTCGTCGGCGTCATCGTCGTCGCGGTCGTCGTGGGCCTGTGGGAGCTGACCTCCCGGCTCCAGGAGAAGAAGGGCATCAAGGCGCCACTGGTCCCGCTGGCCATCGGCGGCGCCGCCATGGTCATCGCCGGGTACGTGAGCGGCGCCGAGGGCGCCTGGGTGGCGATGGCCCTGACCGCGCTCGCGGTCCTGGTCTGGCGGATGACCGAACCGCCGGAGGACTACCTCAGGGACGTCACCGCCGGCGTCTTCGCCGCCTTCTACGTACCGTTCCTGGCGACCTTCGTCGCGATGCTCCTCACCGCGGACGACGGCCCCCAGCGCGTGGCCGCCTTCCTCGTCCTGACCGTGGTCAGCGACACGGGCGCCTACGCGGTCGGCTGGCGCTTCGGCAAGACCAAGCTCGCCCCGCGCATCAGCCCCGGCAAGACGCGCGAGGGGCTCCTCGGAGCCGTCGTCTTCGCGATGGCCGCCGGCGCCCTGTGCATGGAGTTCCTGGTCGACGGGGGCGCCTGGTGGCAGGGGCTGGTCCTCGGTCTCGCGGTCGCCGTCAGCGCCACCCTCGGCGACCTCGGCGAGTCGATGATCAAGCGCGACCTGGGCATCAAGGACATGGGCACGCTGCTCCCCGGCCACGGCGGGATCATGGACCGGCTGGACTCGCTGCTGCCGACCGCCCCCGTGGTCTGGCTGCTGCTGGCCCTCTTCGTCGGCACCGGCTGAGCCGACCGGGTTATCCTGAAGGGCGCACCACCACCGGTGGTGCGCCCTTTCCCCGTGGCAGCGGGGATGCATCTGTGAGGTCTCCGGCGCGGACAGCGCCACCGCCACCGGCTCCGCACGCGCGGAGGTCGTCAGACCTCGTCGCCCTGAGGAGGACCGAACATGGCACCCCGCCCCGCTCCGGGAGAGCTCACCTTCGTCGCGCCGAAGGCCGCGAAGAAGCCGCCCCGGCACCTGGCCGACATGACGCCGGCCGAGCGCCGCGAGGCCGTCGCCGCGATCGGCGAGAAGCCGTTCCGGGCCAAGCAGCTCTCGCAGCACTACTTCGCCCGCTACGCCCACGACCCGGCCGAGTGGACCGACATCCCCGCCGGCTCCCGCGAGAAGCTCCGCGAGGAGCTGCTGCCCGAGCTGATGAAGGTCGTACGGCACATCTCCTGCGACGACGACACCACCCGCAAGACCCTGTGGCGCCTGCACGACGGCACCCTCGTCGAGTCCGTCCTGATGCGCTACCCCGACCGGGTCACCATGTGCATCTCCTCGCAGGCCGGCTGCGGCATGAACTGCCCGTTCTGCGCCACCGGCCAGGCCGGACTGGACCGCAACCTGTCCACCGCGGAGATCGTCCACCAGATCGTCGACGGCATGCGCGCCCTGCGCGACGGCGAGGTCCCCGGCGGCCCGGCCCGGCTGTCGAACATCGTCTTCATGGGCATGGGCGAGCCGCTCGCCAACTACAACCGCGTCGTCGGCGCGATCCGCCGGCTGACCGACCCCGAGCCCGACGGCCTCGGCCTGTCGCAGCGCGGCATCACCGTCTCCACCGTCGGCCTGGTCCCGGCCATGCTGCGCTTCGCCGACGAGGGCTTCAAGTGCCGCCTCGCCGTCTCCCTGCACGCCCCCGACGACGAGCTGCGCGACACCCTCGTCCCGGTGAACACCCGCTGGAAGGTCCGCGAGGTCCTCGACGCCGCCTGGGAGTACGCCGAGAAGTCCGGCCGCCGCGTCTCCATCGAGTACGCCCTGATCCGCGACATCAACGACCAGGCGTGGCGCGGCGACCTCCTCGGCCGGCTGCTCAAGGGCAAGCGCGTCCACGTCAACCTGATCCCGCTGAACCCGACGCCCGGCTCCAAGTGGACCGCCTCGCGGCCCGAGGACGAGCGGGCCTTCGTCGAGGCCATCGCCCGCCACGGCGTGCCGGTCACCGTCCGCGACACCCGTGGCCAGGAGATCGACGGCGCCTGCGGCCAGCTGGCGGCCGCCGAGCGCTGACGGCCCCGGCCGGAGGCCCGAGAGGTGCGGAACCGGCCGCGGGGTACCCTGTGGCCGAACCAATTCCACATTCCGACAGGGGAGCGCCACAGCGCTGAGAGTGCGGTCACCGTCCACCGCAGACCCTCTGAACCTCGCCCCGGTCATTCGGGGTAGGGAGTTCGGTCACCACTCAAGCTGTTGCGCCCTGCCCGGCGTCCGCTCGCGAAGCGCCCGGCGGGGCCGCGTCTTCTCCTGGTCACACCCAGGAGGAATCACCAGTGAGCACCACCACCAGGAGACTCGCGGCCACCGCGCTCGCGACCGCCCTCGGCGCCGCCGCGCTCAGCGCCTGCGGCGGCGGCAGCGGGGACGGGTCCGCGGCCGAGGGCAGCGGGGCACCGGCGCAGAAGACGGTCACGCTCGTCTCCCACGACTCCTTCGCCGTGACCGACGCGGTCCTCAAGGAGTTCGAGCAGCAGAGCGGCTACACCGTCAAGGTCCTCAACTCCGGGGACGCCGGCACCGCCCTCAACCAGGAGATCCTCACCAAGGGATCCCCCCGCGGCGACGTCTTCTTCGGCGTCGACAACACCCTCCTCTCGCGCGCCCTCGACAACGGCATCTTCACCGCGTACGAGGCGAAGGGCCTCGACGCGGTCAAGCCGGAGTTCGTGCTCGACGCACAGCACCGGGTCACCCCCGTCGACTCCGGCGACATCTGCGTCAACTACGACAAGGCGTACTTCGCCGGCAAGAAGATCGCCCCGCCGCAGACCCTCGACGACCTGGCCAAGCCGGAGTACAAGGACCTGCTGGTCGTCGAGAACGCGGCGACCTCCTCGCCCGGCCTCGGCTTCCTCCTGGCCACCGTCGGCAAGTACGGCGAGGAGGGCTGGAAGGACTACTGGGCCAAGCTCAAGGCCAACGGCGTCGAGGTCGTCGACGGCTGGGAGCAGGCCTACAACGAGCGGTTCTCCGGCTCCGCCGGGGGCAGGAAGGCCAAGGGCGACCGCCCGCTGGTCGTCTCCTACGCCTCCAGCCCGCCGGTCGAGGTCCTCTACGCCGAGCCGCAGCCGGCCGAGGCCCCCACGGGTGTCGCCACCGGCACCTGCTTCCGCCAGACCGAGTTCGCGGGCCTGCTCAAGGGAGCGAAGAACGAGGCGGGCGGCAAGGCGCTCATCGACTTCATGATCGGCAAGAAGTTCCAGGAGGACATGCCGCTCAAGATGTTCGTGAACCCGGTCGTCAAGGACGCGCAGCTGCCCGAGCTGTTCACCAAGCACGGCGCCGTCGTGGAGAAGCCCGAGACCGTGGCCCCCGACACCATCGCCAAGAACCGGGAGCAGTGGGTCAAGACGTGGACCTCGCTCGTCGTGAAGTAGCCGGCGCCGGCGCGGGGCCCTCCGGGTCCCGCGCCGCACGCGGCGCGGCCGCCAGGCTCGCCCTGACGGCCCTGCCGCTGGCCTTCTTCGGCGTCTTCTTCGCCTACCCGGTCGCCGCCATCGTCGGCCGGGGCCTGAAGACGGACGCCGGATGGCAGCTCGGCCGCATCGGCGAGGTGCTCGCCGAGCCGGGCATCGCCGGCGTCCTGTGGTTCACGGCCTGGCAGGCGCTCGCCTCCACGGCCCTCACCCTGCTGGCCGCGCTGCCCGCCGCGTACGTCTTCGCCCGGCTCGACTTCCCCGGCAAGCAGGTCCTGCGCGCCGTCGTCACCATCCCCTTCGTCCTGCCGACCGTGGTCGTCGGCACCGCCTTCCTCGCCCTGGTGGGCCGCGGCGGGCTGACGGAGGAGCTGTGGGGGGTCCGGCTCGACACGACGGTGTGGGCGATCCTGCTCGCGCACGTCTTCTTCAACTACGCCGTCGTCGTCCGCACCGTCGGCGGGCTGTGGGCGCAGCTCGACCCGCGGCAGGAGGAGGCCGCCCGGGTGCTCGGCGCGGGCCGCCTCGCCGCCTGGCGGCAGGTCACCCTGCCGGCGCTGGCCCCGGCCGTCGCGGCCGCCGCCGTCATGGTGTTCCTCTTCACCTTCACCTCGTTCGGCGTCGTGCAGATCCTCGGCGGGCCCTCGTACGCCACCCTGGAGGTGGAGGTCTACCGGCAGACCGCCCAGCTCCTCGACCTGTCCACCGCCGCCGTGCTGACACTCGTCCAGTTCGCCGCCGTCGCGGGGATCCTCGCCGTGCACGCGTGGACGGTGCGCCGCCGCGAGAGGGCGCTGCGCCTCGTGGACCCCGCGCTGACCGCGCACCGGCCGCGCGGCGCCGGGCAGCGGCTGCTGCTCGGCGGGGTGCTGCTGACCGTCGCCCTGCTGATCGTGCTGCCGCTCGGCGTGCTGGTCGAGCGGTCCCTCGACACCCCCGGCGGCTACGGCACCGGCTACTACGAGGCGCTGGCACAGGCCGGCTCGGGCGGCAACACCTTCCTCGTCCCGCCGCTGGAGGCGGTCGGCAACTCCCTGGAGTACGCCCTCGCCGCCACCGGCATCGCCCTGCTCGTCGGAGGCCTGGCCGCCGCGGCCCTGACCCGGCGCGCCGGCCCCTTCGTCCGCGGCTTCGACGCGCTGCTGATGCTGCCGCTCGGGGTGTCCGCCGTGACCGTCGGCTTCGGATTCCTGATCACCCTCGACGAGCCGCCGCTGGATCTGCGGACCTCCTGGATCCTCGTGCCGCTGGCGCAGGCGCTGGTCGGCGTCCCGTTCGTCGTCCGCACCATGCTGCCGGTGCTGCGCGCCGTCGACGAGCGGCTGCGCGAGGCCGCCGCCGTGCTCGGCGCCTCCCCGCTGCGGGCCTGGCGGGAGGTGGACCTGCCGATGGTGCGGCGGGCGCTGCTGGTCGCGGCCGGGTTCGCCTTCGCCGTGTCGCTCGGCGAGTTCGGCGCGACCGTGTTCATCGCCCGGGCCGACCGGCCGACCCTGCCGGTGGCGGTGGCCCGCCTGCTGGGGCGGGCCGGGGACCTGAACTACGGGCAGGCCATGGCGCTGAGCACCGTGCTGATGCTGGTGTGCGCGGCCGCCCTGCTGGTGCTGGAGCGGCTGCGCCCCGACAAGACCTCGGGAGAGTTCTGATGACCCTGCTCGAACTGGCCGGGGTGTCGGTCCGCTTCGGCGGACGCACCGCCGTGGAAGGCGTCGACCTGGAGGTCGCCGAGCACGAGACGGTGTGCGTCCTCGGCCCCAGCGGCAGCGGCAAGTCCACGCTGCTGCGGGTCGTCGCCGGGCTCCAGCCGGTGTCGGCGGGCCGGGTGCTGCTCGGCGGCGCCGACCAGGCGCGGGTGCCCGTGCACCGGCGCGGGGTGGGCCTGATGTTCCAGGACCACCAGCTGTTCCCGCACCGGGACGTCGCAGGGAACGTCGCGTTCGGGCTGCGCATGCAGGGAGCCGCCCGCGCCGCGCAGCAGGCCCGGGTGGCCGAGCTGCTGGAGCTCGTCGGGCTGCCCGGGGCCGGCCGCCGGCCGGTGTCCTCGCTCTCCGGCGGCGAACAGCAGCGGGTCGCGCTGGCCAGGGCGCTCGCGCCGTCGCCGCGGCTGCTGATGCTGGACGAGCCGCTGGGCCAGCTGGACCGGGGGCTGCGCGAGCGCCTCGTCGTGGAGCTGCGGGGGCTGTTCACCCGCCTGGGCACCACCGTGCTGGCCGTCACCCACGACCAGGGCGAGGCGTTCGCCCTGGCCGACCGGGTGGTGGTGATGCGGGAGGGCCGCATCGCGCAGGCGGGCACCCCGCTGGAGGTGTGGCAGCGGCCGTCCTCCGAGTTCGTGGCGCGCTTCCTCGGCTTCGACAACGTCGTCCCCGCGACGGTGTCGGACGGGTCCGCGGCCACCCCGTGGGGCGAGGTCCCGGTGCCGGAGGGCTCCCCGCGGGGGGAGCACCGGCTGCTGGTCCGCCCGGCGGGCGTCCGGCTCGCCGCGGACGGGCTGGCCTGCGAGGTGGAGTCGCGGACCTTCCGCGGCGCGCACGTGGCGCTGCGGCTGCGTCCGGCGGCCGGGCCGGCCCTGGAGGCCGAGTGCGACCTGGCCGGGGCGCCGGCCCCGGGGGAGCGGGTGGCGGTGGCGTTCGCCCCGTCGGAGGTCGTCGTCATCCCCGCCTCGCCGCGGGCCAGGCAAGATCCGGAAGAGGCGGCCTAGCGCACGCCGGCGGGCTCCCGGGCCGGGGCGGCCGGGTCCGCCGCGGGTTCGGCGGCCGGGTCGGCGCCGTCGTGGTTGCCGTACCAGGCGACGGCGACCGCACCTGCGACGGCGAGGACGAAGCCGGCCACGGCGAGCCAGGCCAGGCCCGGCCGGGAGGCGTCGCCGAGCCACAGCACGCCGATGGCGCCGGGGAGGACGGTCTCGCCGACGACGAGCGCGGCCGTCGCCCCGTTCACGGAGCCGATCTGGAGGGCGACGGTGTGCAGGTACATGCCGCCGGTGCCGGCAAGGACGATCGCGTACAGGGCGGGGTCGGTGAGGAGGGCCGCCGGGTCGAACGGGTCGATGCCGTTCAGGATGCGGACGCCGACGCCGAGGGCGCCGAAGGCGAGGCCGGACAGCAGGCCGGCGAGGATGGCGGCGCGGCCGCCGAGGAGCCGGACCGCGACCGTGCCGCCCACGATGATCAGGGCCGTCACGGCGAGCAGCCACCAGTGGGTGGCGATGGGGGCGTGGTGGCCGCCCTCGTGGCCGGCGGCGCTGGCGAGGAGCACCAGGGCCGTGCAGACCACACCGATGGACACCCACTCCTTGCGGGTCAGCCGGATGCCGAGCATCCGCACGCTGAGCACCGCGGTGATGACCAGGTTGGCGCTGATGACGGTCTGGGAGAGGAAGAGGGGCAGCATCCGCGAGGCGAGCGCGCCGAGGCCGAAGCCCGCGAAGTCCAGGATGGTGCCGACGATGAACTCCCAGGTCATCGCCGCCTTCGCGGTCGACGACAGGTTCGGGCCGCCGTGCGCCGTCACCCCCGCGTCCGCGGGCGTGGCCCGCGCCGCCCGGCGCGAGCCGACGGCTTGCAGGACGGACCCCGTGCCGTAGCAGATGGACGCCGCTATCGCGGTCAGCAGGCCTATGAGCACCGAGGGCTCCGATCACTTCCGGCAAGTTGTGCGTACCACTGCCAGACGTGCGGAATGCCCCGGGAGGTTGCCTCGTACGGCCGGTTCGTCCCGCCGTGTCGGCGAAGGAGAGGTCAGCCGGTCAGCGCCAGGGAGGTCAGCCGGGCCACGCCCCAGCAGACGGGCAGGCAGACGGCGAGCAGGGCGGCGGCCCGCACGGTCGCGGCGGTGCGCGTCACGCTGCCGGGGGCGCCGAGGTCGGCCAGAGCGGCCCGGCTCGCGGCGCGGGCCTGGCGGACCTCGACGGCGGCGGCGAGCAGGGTGGCGGCCGCGCAGAGGACGGTGAGGGCGAAGGCGGGCCCGGTCAGCGGGCCCAGCGGGGCGCCGATGCCGCCGCGGCCGGGCAGGGCGGCGGCGATGGCGGCGGTGCCGGCCGCGCACAGCACGCCGAGGGGGCGGCCCAGCCGGGGCGCCTCCTCCTGGAGGGTGCGCCCGGCCAGCAGCCGGAGGGCGCCGGGGCGGACGGCCTGGACCAGGGCGCCGCAGGCGTACGCGAGCCCCGGCCCGGCCAGGACCAGCCCGGCGGCGGTGAGCGCCCAGCCGGCGGGGAGTCGGCCGCCGGCGGGTCCGGCGTGGCCGAGGACGGCGAGCCCGCAGGCGGCGAGGGCGATGCCCCAGGGCAGTCCGGCCGCCGGTGCGGCGGGGGTGCGGGGGCGCAGGGTGAGCGCCGCCGCGGCCGCCGAGGCGGTGAGGGGGGTGAGGGTCAGCAGGGTGAGGGCGGCGGCGAGCGGCAGGGGCCGGTCGGCGTGGAGCAGGGCGGCGCCCGCACCGTCGAAGGGGAGTCCGCCGAGGTCGCCGCGCAGGTGGAGGAAGGCGGCGAGGGCGAGGGCGCTGCCGAGGGTGCAGGCGACGGCGGTGGAGACGGCGGCGGCCAGGGCGAGGTGCAGCGGCCCGAGCCCGACGGCGTCCATGCCCTCGCGGGGGCGGGTGGCGGGGTCGGTGCGGGCGGTGCGGACGGCGAGGTGCACGGTGGCGGCGAGCGGGAGCAGCGCCCACAGCAGGCGCGGGAACGATCCGGCAGGCCGGGCCGTGGCCTCGGCGAGCACGTACAGCAGCAGGAAGCCGCTGCCGGCGGCCGCGGCGGCGACGAGCAGGCGGCGCAGCTGGACGAGCGGGCGGGAGCCGCGGGTCAGGCGGAGAGCGAGCACGCGGCCTGGCCTTCCGGGGTGTCGCCGGGCGCGCCGGGGCCCGCGGCGGCGGGGTCTGCGGCGGGGCGGCCGTCGAGGAGGGGGAGGCACCGGTCGGCCGCGGCCGCGGTGTCCTCGTCGTGGCCGGCGAGGACGACGGTGATGCCGTGGGAGCGGGCCGCCGTGGTGAGGGTGCGCAGCAGCATGGCCCGGTCGGCGCGGTGCAGGGGGGCGGTCGGCTCGTCGGCGAAGACGATGGCGGGCTCGTGGACGAGGGCCCGGGCGAGGGCGGCGCGCTGGGCCTCGGCGCGGGTCAGGGCGCCGGGCCGCTTGCGGGCCAGGCCGCCGATGTCGAGGCGGTCGAGCCACTCGCAGGCGGTCCGCTTGGCGGTGCGGTGCGCGGTGCCGGCGACGAGCAGCGGCAGGGCGGCGTTCTCCCACACGGTGAGTTCGGGCAGCAGTGCCGGCTCCGGGCCGATCCAGCCGAAGCGGTCGCGGCGGAGCCGTTCGCGGGCGAGGGCGCCCAGGGTGTGGAGGGGCACGCCGTCGAACCACACTCCGCCGTCCCGGGGGACCAGTCGGCCGCTCAGGCAGTGCAGCAGCGTGGTCTTGCCGCTGCCGCGCGGGCCGGTCACGGCGAGGACCTCGCCGCGGCGGACTCCGACCGACACCCCGGCGATGCCGGGCGAGCCGTCGTGGGAGTGGTGAACGGACCGTGCGCAGAGCACGTCGCTGTCCGGTGGAGCCTCCATGGCGTACACCTCCGTCCGGGGGAACGAAGCGGAGCCCCTTCGGTCACTGGCGCCCGCACCGAGATGTAAGGAGATGAAGGTCGCACCGGGCGACAGCACACGGCCCGGGTGCCCCGTTCCCACTCGAACGGGGCACCCGGGCCGTGGCATACGGTCCTGCGGGGCCGCTTACAGCTTGGTCCACGCCTCGGTGAGCACGGAGCGCAGGATCCCCTCGATCTCGTCGAAGGTCCCCTGGTCCGCGATCAGCGGCGGGGCCAGCTGCACGACCGGGTCGCCGCGGTCGTCGGCCCGGCAGTACAGGCCGTTGTCGAAGAGCGCCTTGGAGAGGAAGCCGTACAGGACGCGCTCGGTCTCCTCGTCGGAGAAGGACTCCTTGGTGGTCTTGTCCTTGACGAGCTCGATGCCGTAGAAGTACCCGTTGCCGCGGACGTCGCCGACGATCGGCAGGTCGTGGAGCTTCTGGAGGGTCTTCAGGAAGGCGCCCTCGTTGTCCAGCACATGCTGGTTGAGGCCTTCCTTGTCGAAGATGTCGAGGTTGGCGAGGGCCACCGCGGAGGACACCGGGTGTCCGCCGAAGGTGTAGCCGTGCAGGAAGGTGTTGTTTCCCTTGTAGAAGGGCTCGGCGACGCGGTCGGAGACGATGCAGGCGCCGATCGGGGAGTATCCCGAGGTCATGCCCTTCGCGCAGGTGATCATGTCCGGTACGTAGCCGAACTTGTCGCAGGCGAACATCGTGCCGAGGCGGCCGAAGGCGCAGATCGTCTCGTCGGAGACGAGGAGCACGTCGTACGCGTCGCAGATCTCGCGGACCCGCTGGAAGTAGCCGGGCGGCGGCGGGAAGCAGCCGCCGGCGTTCTGCACCGGCTCCAGGAAGACGGCGGCGACGGTGTCGGCGCCCTCGAAGAGGATCTGCTGCTCGATCTGGTCGGCGCACCAGCGGCCGAAGGCCTCGGGGTCGTCGCCGTGGATCGGGGCGCGGTAGATGTTGGTGTTCGGCACCTTGTGCGCGCCGGGGACCAGCGGCTCGAAGGGGGCCTTGAGGGCCGGCAGGCCGGTGATCGACAGGGCGCCCTGGGGAGTGCCGTGGTAGGCGACCGCGCGGGAGATCACCTTGTACTTGGTCGGCTTGCCCTTGAGCTTGTAGTACTGCTTGGCGAGCTTCCAGGCGGTCTCGACGGCCTCGCCGCCGCCGGTGGTGAAGAACACCTTGTTCAGGTCGCCCGGGGCGTAGTCCGCGAGGCGCTCGGCGAGCTCCACGGCCTTGGGGTGGGCGTAGGACCACACGGGGAAGAACGCGAGCTCCTGGGCCTGCCTGTAGGCGACCTCGGCGAGCTCCTTGCGGCCGTGACCGGCGTTGACCACGAAGAGGCCGGCAAGGCCGTCCAGGTAGCGCTTGCCCTTGTCGTCGTAGATGTAGGTGCCCTCGCCGCGCACGATGGTGGGGACGGGGGAGTTCTCGTACGACGACATCCGGGTGAAGTGCATCCACAGGTGGTCGTACGCGGTTTTGGACAGGTCCTGGGTCACGGTTATCGGGTTCCCCACATGTAGGTCTGCTTCTTCAGCTTCAGGTAAACGAAGCTTTCGGTGGATCGCACGCCGGGGAGCGCGCGGATCTTCTTGTTGATCGTCTCCAGCAGGTGGTCGTCGTCCTCGCAGACGATCTCCACCATCAGGTCGAAGGAGCCCGCGGTCATCACCACGTACTCGCACTCGGCCATCTGGGTCAGTGCGTCGGCCACCGGGTCGACGTCGCCCTCGACGTTGATGCCGACCATGGCCTGGCGCCGCAGGCCCACGGTGAGCGGGTCGGTGACGGCGACGATCTGCATGACGCCCTGGTCGAGCAGCTTCTGCACGCGCTGGCGCACGGCGGCCTCCGACAGGCCCACGGCCTTGCCGATCGCCGCGTAGGGACGGCGTCCGTCCTCCTGCAGTTGCTCGATGATCGCCAGCGACACAGCATCGACCGAAGGGGACGGCTGCCTGTTCCTGGAATCTGCGCTTCGACTGACCACAACCTCACTCTGCACGAGGAGTCCTCCGTTCCGCAAGATGAAACCAATGAAATCCGTTGTTCTGGCATCCGGATCTTACTGATTTCGTAGTTGGTGGTGGGCGGCCCTGTCGAAAGCGTCCGCCGAGAAGCTAGGCTTGGGATTCGTCTCAATCGTTGGACATGTGATCAGGAGTGTGGCTGTAGTGACCACCGAACTGCGTCGTCTGCGCAACTACATCGGCGGGGAGTTCAAGGACGCCGCCGACGGGCGGACCACCGATGTGGTCAACCCGGCCACCGGCGAGGTGTACGCCACCGCCCCGCTGTCCGGGCAGGCCGACGTCGACGCCGCCATGGCCGCCGCCGCGGCCGCCTTCCCGGGCTGGCGCGACACCACGCCTTCCGAGCGGCAGAAGGCCCTCCTCAAGATCGCCGACGCCTTCGAGGCGCGCGCCGAGGAGCTGGTCGCCGCCGAGTCGGAGAACACCGGCAAGCCGCTGGGCCTGACCGCCAGCGAGGAGCTTCCCCCGATGGTGGACCAGATCCGCTTCTTCGCGGGCGCCGCCCGCCTGCTGGAAGGCCGCTCCGCCGGCGAGTACATGGACGGGATGACCTCGATCATCCGCCGCGAGCCGGTCGGCGTCTGCGCCCAGGTCGCCCCGTGGAACTACCCGATGATGATGGCCGTGTGGAAGTTCGCCCCGGCGATCGCTGCGGGCAACACCGTGGTGCTCAAGCCCTCGGACACCACCCCGGCCTCCACCGTCCTGATGGCCGAGATCATCGACTCGATCCTGCCCAAGGGCGTCTTCAACGTCGTCTGCGGCGACCGCGAGACCGGCAAGGCCATGGTCGAGCACGCCACCCCGGCGATGGCCTCCATCACCGGCTCCGTCCGCGCCGGCATGCAGGTCGCCGAGAGCGCCTCGAAGGACGTCAAGCGCGTCCACCTGGAGCTCGGCGGCAAGGCCCCGGTCGTCGTCTTCGAGGACGCCGACATCGCCAAGGCCGTCGAGGACATCGCCGTCGCCGGCTACTTCAACGCCGGCCAGGACTGCACCGCCGCCACCCGCGTCCTCGTCCACGAGTCCGTCCACGACGAGTTCGTGGCCGCCCTCGCCAAGGCCGCCGCCGACACCAAGACCGGCGCCCCGGACGACGAGGACGTCCTCTACGGCCCGCTGAACAACCCCAACCAGCTGGCGCAGGTCGCGGGCTTCATCGACCGCCTCCCGGCGCACGCCAAGGTGGAGGCCGGCGGCCACCGCGTCGGCGACAAGGGCTACTTCTACGCCCCGACCGTCGTCTCCGGCCTCAAGCAGGACGACGAGATCGTCCAGAACGAGGTCTTCGGCCCGGTCATCACCGTCCAGTCCTTCGCGGACGAGGCCCAGGCGCTGGAGTACGCGAACGGCGTCGAGTACGCCCTCGCCTCCTCCGTGTGGACCAAGGACCACGCCCGCGCGATGCGCATGTCCAAGCACCTCGACTTCGGCTGCGTGTGGATCAACACCCACATCCCGCTCGTGGCCGAGATGCCGCACGGCGGCTTCAAGAAGTCCGGCTACGGCAAGGACCTCTCCGCGTACGGCTTCGAGGACTACACCCGCATCAAGCACGTGATGACCTCGCTCGACGGCTGACGCCGGGCCGCGGCCGCAGGGGCGGTCGAGGCGGCCCCGCACGGGGGCGGGCAGTGGACAATGTGTCCATTGCCCGCCCCCTCCGCGTTCCCCGAGGCTTCACCCATGCCCGCTCCCACCTCCTCCCGCCGCCGCGTCACGCGCCGGGTCACGCGCCGCGCGGCGCTGCGCGGCCTCGGCGCCGCAGGCCTCCTCTCGGCCCTCGCCGGCTGCGGCGTCCCCTCCGCCTACGTCCCCGAGGACCGCCGGGCGGGCACGGACCGCTCCGCACGCGAGCGGAGCCTCGCCTTCGCCAACTGGCCGATGTACATGGACACCGACGCCGAGGACGAGGAGCGCCGCCCCACGCTGGAGGCGTTCACGGAGCGCACCGGCATCGAGGTCCGGTACACCGAGGAGATCAACGACAACGACGAGTTCTTCGGCAAGGTCGGCCCCGCCCTGATCAACCGCCAGGACACCGGCCACGACCTGGTGGTGGTCAGCGACTGGATGGCCGCCCGCTTCGTCCGCCTGGGCTGGGCGCAGGCGATGGACCGCACCCGCCAGCCCAACGTCGCCGAACACCTCGACCCGCAGCTGCGCTCGCCGTCCTTCGACGCGGGGCGCCTGCACACCGTGCCCTGGCAGTCCGGCATCACCGGGATCGCCTACAACCGCAGGGCGCTCGGCCGGGAGATCCGGTCGGTGCGGGACCTGTGGCACCCGGACCTCGCGGGCCGCGTCACCCTCTTCTCCGGCCTCGACGAGTCCTTCGCGCTGCTGATGCAGGGCAACGGGGTGGACGTCACCCGCTGGACCGAGGCGGACTTCCACCGGATGTGCGACCAGGTCGAGGAGCTGGTGCGCCGCAGGCACATCCGCCGCTTCACCGGCAACGACTACACCTCCGACCTCGGCAAGGGCGACGTGCTGGCCTGCCAGGCCTACTCCGGAGACGCGGTCCAACTCCAGGCAGACAACCCGGACATCGAGTTCGTCGTGCCGGAGGAGGGCGGCGAGCTGTGGGCGGAGAGCCTCCTCATCCCCAACCTGGCCCGCCACAAGGCCAATGCGGAGGCGCTGATCGACCACTACTACGCCCCGGAGGTGGCGGCGGAGCTGGCGGCCGCCGTCGCCTACGTCTGCCCGGTGCCGGCGGCCCGCGAGGTGCTGGCCGCGTCGCCGGACCGGGAGAGGGCGGAACTCGCCGAGAACCCGCTGGTCTTCCCCGACGGCACGATGCGCGGGCGGCTCGCCGTGGCCCGGGACGTCACGGCGGCGGAGCGACGCACCCTGGCCGGCCGCTGGAACGCCGTCGTCGGGATGTGATCGCCACCACAGAATTGAACGCGTTCGAAGGATTGGCTGAACGCGTTCAACTCCGGGCGTAGGCTGCTGCCATGAGTGAGAGAAACGCCCTCCGGCGGCGGATCCGCGCCTGGCTCGTCCTGTTCCTCGTCTGCCTGGTCCTCAGCGGGCTCACCGCGTTTCCCCTGGTCACCGAGGTGCGCCTGGCCAACTCCCTGATCGGGCACGAGTGGCTGGCCCGGGTCGGCGAGGGCCTCGACACGGCCGACGCCCGGTACCCGTTCCTCCTGTACGGCACCGACTGGCTGGCCTTCGCCCACCTCGTGATCGCGGTCTTCTTCTACGGCGTCCTGCGCGACCCCGTCCGCAACGTCTGGATCATCGAGGCCGGCATGATCGCCTGCGCCGGCATCGTCCCGCTCGCCCTGATCTGCGGTCAGATCCGCGGCATCCCCCTCGGATGGCGCCTCATCGACATCTCGTTCGGCGTCTTCGGGATCCTTCCGCTGCTGATCCTGAGGCGGCTCGTCAAGCGCCTGGAGGCCCTGCCCGCCGCCGCCTGACGGCGGCGCCGGCGACGCCCGGCCGGCTCAGCGGCCGGCCGCGGCGCGCACCGCCGCCAGGGCGTCGATCCGGTTCGTGGTGATCGCGTCCACGCCCGCCGCGGCCAGCCGGCGCATCGTCCGCTTCGTGTCGGCGGTCCACGCCGAGACCCGCAGCCCGTCCCGGTGCAGCGCCTCCACCAGCCCCCGGTCCACCAGCCCGAAGCGGTAGTTCAGCCAGGCCGGCGCCACCGCGTCGATCAGCACCCGCCGCGGCGGCGACAGCGTCGTCCACGTCAGCGCGATCTCCGCCGCCGGGTCGGCGGCCCGCACGGCCAGCATCGTGCGCGGGCCCGCGCAGTAGTAGACGCGCTCCCGCGCCCCGCACTCGCCGACCAGGCCGACGACCTCCCGCACCGCCTCCGGGGCGGCACCCGGCAGGTCCAGCAGCAGGCGCCCCGGCCCCGCCTCGGCGAGCGCCTGACGCAGCGTCGGCACACCGCCCTGCGTCAGCTCCGCCAGCTGGGCGGCCGTCACCTCGTCGAGGCGCACGTCGTACCCCCACAGCCGCTGCAGCGTCTCGTCGTGGAGGAGGACCGCCTCCCCGTCTCGGGTCAGCCGCACGTCGACCTCCACGGCGTCCGCGCCGAGCGCGAACGCCGAGCGGATCGACGGGAGCGTGTTCTCGGGGAAGCGGTGGGGGTCGCCGCGGTGGGCGACGGCCGTCAGGGTGCGCATGCCGTCCATTGTCCCGCGGCCGTCAGCGTGCCAGCCACGCCTCGGTGTACGTGTCGATCTCCTGCGCGATCCGCGCCTTGCCCGCGGCGTCGAGGAAGGACGCCTCCACCGCGTTCTTCGCGAGCGCGGCGAGGCCGCGCTCGTCGAGGCCGAGCAGCCGGGCGGCCACCGCGTACTCGTTGTTGAGGTCCGTGCCGAACATCGGCGGGTCGTCGCTGTTGACGGTGACGAGCACGCCCGCCTCCACCATCTCCCGGACCGGGTGCCGGTCCAGGTCCTCCACGGCGCGGGTGGCGATGTTCGAGGTCGGGCAGACCTCCAGGGCGATGCGGTGCTCCGCCAGGTGGGCCAGCAGCGCGGGGTCACGGACGGCGCTCGTGCCGTGGCCGATCCGCTCGGCGCCGAGTTCGCGCAGGGCGTCCCAGATGGTCTCCGGGCCGGTGGTCTCGCCGGCGTGCGGGACGCTGTGCAGGCCGGCGGCGCGGGCGGCGTCGAAGTACGGCTTGAACTGCGGCCGGGGCACGCCGATCTCGGGCCCGCCGAGGCCGAAGGAGACCAGCCCCTCCGGGCGCAGGTCGACCGCGAGGCGGGCCGTCTCCGCGGCGGCCTCCAGGCCGGCCTCGCCGGGGATGTCGAAGCACCAGCGCAGCAGCGTCCCGAACTCGGCCTCGGCCGCGCGCCGGGCGTCCTCGATGGCCTCCATGAAGGCCTTCTCCTCGATGCCGCGGCGCGTGGAGGAGTAGGGGGTGATGGTCAGTTCGGCGTACCGGATGTTCTGCCGGGCCATGTCGCGGGCGACTTCGAAGGTCAGCGTGCGGACGTCGTCGGGCGTGCGGACCAGGTCGACCACGGACAGGTAGACCTCGATGAAGTGCGCGAAGTCGGTGAAGGTGAAGTAGTCGGCGAGCGCCTCCGGGTCCGTCGGCACCTTGGAGTCGGGGTGCCGCGCGGCCAGTTCGGCGACGATGCGGGGGGAGGCCGAGCCGACGTGGTGCACGTGCAGCTCCGCCTTGGGCAGCCCTGCGATGAAGGGGGTCAGGTCGGGCACGACGGGCCTCCGGGGGACGGCGCGGACGGATCGCCCCCATGGTAGGCAGCAGGGGCCCCTCGGCGGGACGGCATAGCATGGCCGTACGAGAGGGGGGTGCCGCATGACCGACAACAGCCCTGACCCGAGGGACCCGTGGGCCCCGCCGGAGGGGTCGGCGGCGGATCCGGGAAGGCCGCAGGGCGCCCCCGGCGTGCCCGGCCCGCCGTCCGTCCACGACCAGCCCACGCTCGCCGGGATGCCCGGCGCCGGGGCACCGCCCGGGCCGCCCGCACCGTACGCGGCCCCCGCACCGTACGCGGCCCCGGGGCCGCGTGCGGTGCGGGGGC
>NZ_RPSE01000110.1:0-16792 GCF_003949955.1 Streptomyces sp. WAC05292 | reverse complement strand
GGCCCGCCCGGCCTCAGGGTCCTGAGGGGCGGCGGCCGCCGGGAGCGCCGTGCGCGCGCTCCGCGGACAGGCCGCCCGGGAGCAGGAGCAGCGTCAGCACGGCCCCGGCGGTGAAGATCAGCGCCGAGGCCGTGAAGACGGTCCGATAGCCCTCCAGAGCAGCCCGCGCCAGCAGTTCCGGCGCGGGCTGCCGCCCTGCCAGGTGGCGGCCGACGGCGCCCGCGGCCAGCGTGCTCATCAGGGCCGTGCCCACCGAGCCGCCGACCTGGCGCATCGCGTTGACCGTCGCGGAGCCGACGCCCGCGTCCCGCGGGTCGATGCCCGCCGTGCCCAGGTTCATCGCCGCCGCGGTGATCAGGCCCATGCCGAGCCCCGTCGCCACCTGGCCGGGCAGCACGTCGACCGCGTACGGGCCCGTGGCCGACAGGTTCGCCAGCCAGGCCATGCCCGCCGCGGCGAGCAGCATGCCCGTCACCACGCGGGTCCGCGCGCCGACCCGGCCGAGCAGCCCCAGGTTGCTGCCGATCGCGCTGAGCATCGTGCAGCCCGACATCGGCAGGAAGGCCAGGCCGGTCCGGGCCGGGCTGAGGCCGCGGGTGTGCTGGAAGTAGTACGTCAGGAACAGGAACACCCCGAACATCCCGACGCCGGTGAGGAACACGGACAGCAGCGCCGTCGCCCGCACCCGGTCCCGTACGATCCGCAGCGGCAGCAGCGGGTGCGGACCGCGCCCCTGCCACCACACGAAGGCCGCAAGCAGCACCGCGGCCGCCGCGAGGATCCCGAGGGTCGCCGCCGACCGCCAGCCGCGCGGCCCCGCCGTCGACAGCCCGTACACCAGGCAGAACAGGCCCGCCGAGGCCAGCACCGCGCCCGGCAGGTCCAGCCGCGGCGGCGCCTGCGGCGGGCGGCGGCGCAGCAGCAGCGCCCCTCCGGCGACGGCGGCCGCCGCGAACAGGACGTTCACGTACAGGGTCGACCGCCAGCCCAGGTGCTCGGTGAGGACCCCGCCGAGCAGCAGGCCCACCGCGCCCCCCGAGGCGGCCAGCGCCCCGAACACCCCGAAGGCCTTCCCGCGCTCGGCGGGCGCGGAGAACGTCGTCGTCAGCAGCGACAGGGCCGCCGGGGCCAGCAGGGCGGCGAACACGCCCTGGAGGGCGCGGGCCGTGACGAGCACCTCGAAGGAGGCGGCCGCGCCGCCGAGCGCGGAGGCGGCGGCGAAGCCGATCTGGCCGGCGAGGAAGGCCCGGCGGCGCCCCACGCGGTCGGCCAGCCGCCCGCCGAGGAGCAGCAGGCTCCCGAACGGAATGGCGTACGAGGTCACCACCCACTGGCGGCGGTGGTCGGAGAAGCCGAGGCCCTCCTGGATGGAGGGCAGGGCGACGTTCACGATGGTGGCGTCGAGGACGACCATCAGCTGGGCGAGCCCGATGACGGCGAGGATCCACCAGCGGCGCGGGTCGGGCGGCGCGGCCGGGGCGCCGGCCGCTCCGGTGGTGGTGCCTGCGGCGGGGCCGCGGCTGCCGGGGGAGGGCCCGGATGCGGGCCCGGTCGGTTCTGCGGACATGGTGGCACTCCGTGGATTGCGCTCGCCCGCGCGGCCGGAGTGCGCTTCGTGCGCGCGCGGGCGCGGGCGGATGTGTGCTTCGACGATGCGCGAGCCGGGCCCGGCGCCTGCGCGCCACGCCACGGTGCCGCCCGGATGGACCAGCCTCAGCCGCCGCCGGCGGGGCGGCCGGCGTGGAGTTCCAGGGGGCCCGTGCCCTGGGCGCGGGCGCGCAGGGAGGCCTTGATCTGGCGGCGCAGGGAGGGTTTGACGAGGTCGCGGAGGCTGTCGGCCGGCGCGAGGTGCCAGGCGAGGAGCTCGCCAGGGGGGAGGCGGATCGCCGCGAGGGCGGCCGCGTCCAGGACCCCGCCGTCGTAGAGGAAGCGGATGCGGGCCGGGTAGCCCGGCTTGTGCGACCAGTTCACGGCGAGCAGCCGGCCCGGCTCCACGTCGAGGCCGAGCTCCTCGCGCACCTCGCGCCGCACGGCCGCCCGCGGGGTCTCGCCGAGGTCGCTGTCGACGCCGCCGCCCGGCAGGTTCCACCGGCCGCGCCGGCCGTAGGCCGGTTCCACCAGCAGGACCCGCCCTGCCGCGTCGGTGAGCAGCGCGCTCGCCGCGGTCAGGGCCTTGGGCCGGGCGGCGCGGTGGCTCGCCGCGTCGAGCGCGCCGGCGTGTTCCAGGGCCGACCGGCGGGCCGGGTCCAGGCCGGCGGGCGAGCCCGGCTGGGCCACCCCGTCGGCGAGGTGCGCCACCGAGCCGGTGTGCAGGGCGGCCAGCGCGGCGCGGAGGCGGGCCGCGTCCGGCTCCGGCAGCAGGGCGTACGCCTCCTGCGGTGCGACCCAGCCGGGGAGCACCGCCGCGGCCGCGGCCGTCTCCTGCGGGCCGAGCGGCCCGACGAGGTGGAGGTGGACGACGCCGGCCCGCGCGCGGGGCCCGGCGGCGGGCCGCGAGTCCACCGCGAGCAGCCGGCCGACGGGGGCGTGCAGGCCCAGCTCCCGGGCCAGCGCCCGGCCCAGCCCCGCCTCCGGGGTCTCGCCGCCTGCGACGGCGCCGCCCGGCAGCCCGGGCCGGCCCGGGGCGGGCCCGGGGGCCCGTACGAGGACCCGGCCGGCCCCGTCCACGACGACCGCCGAGGCGGTCAGCAGCGGGCCGGGGCCGCGGGCGGTGCGGCGGCGGGCGGCGCGGCCGGTCAGGCCCCGGCGAGCAGCATCCCGCCCATGGTGACCATGGTCGCCGCCACGACCCCGTCCAGCACCCGCCACGTCCTCGGCCGCGACAGCAGGCCGCTGAGCAGCCGGGCCCCGTACCCGAGCGCGCCGAACCAGCCGAGGCTCGCGAGCGCGGCGCCGATGCCGAAGGCCCAGCGCAGGTCGCCGCGGTCGGCGGCGAGCGAGCCGAGCAGCAGGACGGTGTCCAGGTACACGTGCGGGTTCAGCCAGGTCATGGCCAGGCAGGTCAGGACGGCGGCGCGGCGGGAGGAGGTCGCGGCGCCGCCGGTGTCGAGGGCGGCCGCGGGGTCCGGCCGGAGCACCCGGCGGGCCGCCAGCAGCCCGTAGCCGATCAGGAACGCCCCGCCTGCGATGCCGACGGCGGTCAGGGCGGCCGGCCAGGCGGTGACGAAGGCGCCCACGCCGGCGACGCCCAGGGTGATCAGGAGGGCGTCCGACACGGCACAGATGGCGACCACGGCGAGGACGGCCTGGCGGCGCGCCCCCTGCCTCAGGACGAAGGCGTTCTGGGCGCCGATGGCCGCGATGAGGGAGAGCCCGGTGCCGAAGCCGGCGAGGGCCGCCGTGAGGATGCCGTGTGTCATGCGTCCGACCATATGAGCGGACTGCTGTGCAGTACAGCTAAGGATTTTTACGTACCATTAGCACTTGTGATGGACGACCTTCCACTGGACCAGGTACGGACCCTCCTCGCCGTCGTCGACGAGGGCACCTTCGACGCGGCGGCCGCCGCCCTGCACGTCACCCCCTCCGCCGTGAGCCAGCGCGTCAAGGCGCTCGAACAGCGCACCGGGCGGGTCCTGCTGATGCGGACCAAGCCGGTGCGGGCGACCGAGTCCGGGCAGGTGGTGGTCCGCTTCGCGCGCCAGCTGGCCCGTCTGGAGCGGGACGCGCGCGCCGAACTCGGCATGGCGCAGGAGGAGGGAGGCCCCGTGCGGCTGCCGGTCGCCGTCAACGCCGACTCCCTCGCGACCTGGTTCCTGCCCGCGCTGGAGCGGGTGCCGCAGGACCCGCCGGTCCTCTTCGAACTGCACCGCGAGGACGAGTCGCACACCACCGCCCTGCTGCGGGAGGGCCAGGTGATGGCTGCCGTCACCTCCTCGCCCGATCCGGTGGCGGGCTGCACCGTGCGTCCGCTGGGCCTCGCCCGCTACCTGCCGGTGGCCCGCCCCGGCTTCGCCGCCCGGCACCTCCCGGAGACCGGGTCCGCCGCCGCCGTCGGGCGGGCCCTGGAGCGCGCCCCGGTGATCGTCTTCGATCGGCGCGACGTCCTGCAGGACGTGTTCGTCCGCTCCCTCACGGGCGACCCGGGCGCCGGGGCGGGCAGGCTGCGCCACCACGTGCCCACCTCCGAGGGGTTCCGCGACGCGGTCGCCTCCGGCCTCGGCTGGGGCCTGGTGCCGCAGCCGCAGGCGGAGCCGCTGCTCCGCTCGGGCGGGCTCGTCCTGCTGCTGCCGCACCGGACCCTGGACGTCCCCCTGTACTGGCAGCAGTGGAAGCTCGACTCGCCGGCGCTCTCCACGCTCGCGCGGGTCGTCGCGGCGGCCGCCGCCGAAGCCCTGCACCCCTGGCCGGGACCGTAAGCTGCCGCCATGGACTCGTACACGATCGGCCAGGCGGCGCGGCTCCTCGGCGTGAGCGTCGACACCGCCCGCCGCTGGGCGGACGCCGAACGGTTCCCCACCCGCCGCGAGGGCGCGCGCCGCATGGTCGACGGGCCGGACCTGGCCGCGTTCTGCGTCCAGGTCGCCCGGGAGGGCGCCGCCGAGGACGAGGAGGCTCCCGCCACCTCGGCGCGCAACGCCTTCCCCGGCATCGTCACCGCCGTGAAGCTCGGCACCGTGGACGCCCAGGTGGAGATCCAGGCCGGCCCCCACCGGGTGGTGTCGCTGCTGACCCGGGAGGCGGTCGAGGAGCTGGGCCTCGTCGTGGGCGCGCGGGCCGTGGCCCGGGTGAAGGCGACGAGCGTGTTCGTCGACCGCGCCTGAGGCGCCCCGCCCGATCCACCGCGTCGTCCGCGCGATCCGCCGCCCCGTCCGCTCCGGCACGCCGCGCCGTCCGCTCCGGCACGCCGCGGGATGCGCTCCGCCGCGGCGGGGCAGGAGCGGGGGCGGTGGCAGACTGGCCGCCGAACCGCCGAAGGGGAGTGCACCGTTGTCCATGTTCAGCAACCTGCGCCGGGTCGTGCGCCGGGGCTACCGGCGGGCCGTGGACCTGAGCCACCCCGCCCGCTCCCCGCTCGGCAGCGCCGTCGTCAACTGCGTCGTCTACCGCGAGGGGGTGCGCCAGGAGGGCTGCGCCGACGCCGAGGAGGCACTGCGGAGGGTCCGCAAGACCGGAGGGGGCTTCGTCTGGATCGGCCTGCACGAGCCGTCGCAGGAGGAGCTCGCCGGGCTGGCCGAGCTGTTCGGGCTGCACCCCCTGGCAGTGGAGGACGCCGTCCACGCCCACCAGCGGCCGAAGGTGGAGCGGTACGACGACACGCTGTTCGCCGTGCTGAAGACCGTCCGCTACGTGGAGCACGAGGAACTCACCGCGACCAGCGAGATGGTGGAGACCGGCGAGCTGATGGTGTTCACCGGGGAGGACTTCGTCCTCACCATCCGGCACGGCGGCCGGGGCACGCTCGGCCCGGTCCGCGAGACGCTGGAGGCGGACCCCGAGCAGCTGGCCCTGGGGCCGGCGGCCGTGCTGCACGCGATCGCCGACCACGTCGTCGACGACTACGTCGCCGTCACGGACGCGGTGCAGAACGACATAGACGCCGTGGAGACCGCCGTGTTCAGCGGCGACGGCGGCCGCGGCGACGCCGGCCGCATCTACCAGCTCAAGCGCGAACTGCTGGAGCTGCGCCGGGCGGTGGCCCCCCTGGTGCGCCCGCTGGAGCAGCTGGCCACGCAGCCGATCCCGCCCGTGCCGCAGGAGGCGCGCGCCTACTTCCGGGACGTCGCCGACCACCTCACCCGCGCGACCGACCAGATCAACGCGTACGACGCGCTGCTCGACTCGATCCTCCAGGCGCACCTGGCGCAGGTCACCGTCGCGCAGAACGAGGACATGCGGAAGATCACGGCGTGGGCGGCGATCGTGGCCGTCCCCACCATGGTCTGCGGCGTCTACGGCATGAACTTCGACCACATGCCGGAGCTGCGCTGGACGTACGGGTACCCGCTCGTGCTCGGGGTGATGGCCGTCGCCTGCTTCCTGATCCACCGCGGCTTCCGCCGCAACGGCTGGCTCTGATTCCGCGCTGCCGAGGCACGCCCGTGTCGCGGCGGGATAACGATGTGGGCACCGCGGGGGCCCCGGCCGCGTGTTCCGTCCGCGGACACGCTGGGTGTGCGCAGGTCCGTGCGAACACCGCAAAAGGGATCATGCGTCCCTCCAAGTGCCCCTCACCGCCCCGGTTTCGTCACCCGGTGTGACGCCGCAAGATCAGCGGGTTCCAAGTGGCGTCGGGGGAGGGAGTGTTTGGCCGCCGCGGGCGGCAAGGCTCCTGCGCGGCCCGGTCGGCAACTCGCTTGACCGCCATGTAAGCGGGGCATAAGTTCTGCCCCGGCTTGCTCCAGAAGGACGGGCCGACGATCCGTCCTCAGGGGGGACCATGCACTACTACACCGACGTCCTGAAGAAGTACGCCGTCTTCTCCGGCCGCGCCCGCCGGCAGGAGTTCTGGATGTTCGTCCTGTTCAACATCCCGGTGGCCCTCGTCCTCATGGTCGTGGACTTCGCGCTGTCGACGTACCCGCTCTTCACCGGCCTCTACCTGGCCGCCACGTTCGTGCCGAACCTGGCGGTCACGGTCCGCCGCCTGCACGACACCGGCAAGTCCGGCTGGTGGTACTTCATCAGCTTCGTCCCGTTCATCGGCGGCATCTGGCTGCTCGTCCTCATGGCCAGCGAGGGCGACTCCAACCCGAACCAGTACGGCCCGAGCCCCAAGGCCGTCCAGGCCTGATCCGGCCCGGAGGCGCGCCACGGCGCACCTGAGCGCCGTCCCCCCGGCGGGAAACCGCCCGGGGGGACGGCGCTCTCGCGTTCCCCCGGTTTCCCCCGGGTGACGCGCGTCTCGCCGCTCTTCCGGCAGGGGGCTGTCCGGACGGGGCCCATCACGAGATATCTTGATGTCGAGCAATCTTGCAGACGTGAGACGCAGACTGTGGAGCGGAGCATCCGGTGACTGACTCGACCATCATCTACACGCACACTGACGAGGCCCCGGCCCTCGCGACGTATTCCTTCCTGCCTGTGGTCCAGGCCTACGCGTCGACGGCCGGTGTGAATGTCGAGACCCGTGACATCTCCCTGGCCGGTCGCATCATCGCCTCCTTCCCCGAGTACCTGGAGGAGGGCCAGCGCATCGCCGACGCCCTCGCCGAGCTCGGCGAGCTGGCGAAGACGCCGGAAGCGAACATCATCAAGCTGCCCAACATCTCGGCCTCGATCCCGCAGCTGAAGGCCGCGGTCGCCGAGCTCCAGGCCCAGGGCTACGCGCTCCCGGACTACCCGGACGACCCGAAGACCGACGAGGAGCGCGAGATCCGCGCCCGCTACGACAAGGTCAAGGGCAGCGCCGTCAACCCGGTCCTGCGCGAGGGCAACTCCGACCGCCGCGCCCCCGGCTCGGTCAAGAACTACGCCAAGGCCCACCCGCACCGCATGGGCGCCTGGACCGCCGAGTCGAAGACGAACGTCGCCACCATGGGCGAGAACGACTTCCGCTCCACCGAGAAGTCCGCGGTGATCGCCGAGGACGGCTCCCTGCGCATCGAGCACGTCGCCGCCGACGGCGCCGTCACCGTCCTGCGCGAGTCCGTACCGGTCCTCGCCGGCGAGGTCGTCGACGCCTCCGTCATGCGCGCCGCCGCCCTGCGCACCTTCCTCTCCGAGCAGGTGGCCCGCGCCAAGGCGGAGGGCGTGCTGTTCTCCGTCCACCTCAAGGCCACGATGATGAAGGTCTCCGACCCGATCGTCTTCGGCCACGTCGTGCGGGCCTTCTTCCCGCAGACCTTCGCCAAGTACGGCGAGGTCCTGACCGCGGCCGGCCTGTCCCCGAACGACGGCCTCGGCGCCATCCTGAACGGTCTGGACGCCATCCCGCACGGCCTGGGCGCCGAGATCAAGGCCTCCTTCGACGCCGAGCTCGCCGAGGGCCCGGCCCTGGCCATGGTCGACTCCGACAAGGGCATCACCAACCTGCACGTCCCGTCCGACGTCATCGTCGACGCCTCGATGCCGGCCATGATCCGCACCTCCGGCCACATGTGGGGCCCGGACGGCCAGGAGGCCGACACCCTCGCCGTCCTGCCGGACAGCAGCTACTCGGGCGTCTACCAGGCCGTCATCGAGGACTGCAAGGCCCACGGCGCCTTCGACCCGGCCACGATGGGATCCGTCCCGAACGTCGGCCTCATGGCGCAGAAGGCCGAGGAGTACGGCTCCCACGACAAGACCTTCGAGATCGCCGCGGCCGGCACCGTCCGCCTCGTCGACGCCGCCGGCGCCACCGTGCTGGAGCAGGAGGTGTCCGAGGGCGACATCTTCCGCGCCTGCCAGACCAAGGACGCCCCGATCCAGGACTGGGTGAAGCTCGCCGTCACCCGCGCCCGCGCCACCGGCGCCCCGGCCGTCTTCTGGCTCGACGAGGACCGCGCCCACGACGCCCAGCTGATCGCCAAGGTCAAGACGTACCTCGCCGACCACGACACCGAGGGCCTCACCATCGAGATCCTCTCCCCGGTCAAGGCGACCGCGTACTCCCTGGAGCGCATCCGCCGCGGCGAGGACACCATCTCGGTGACCGGCAACGTGCTGCGCGACTACCTGACCGACCTGTTCCCGATCCTGGAGCTGGGCACCAGCGCCAAGATGCTGTCGGTCGTCCCGCTGATGGCGGGCGGCGGCCTCTTCGAGACGGGCGCCGGCGGCTCCGCCCCGAAGCACGTGCAGCAGCTCGTCAAGGAGAACTACCTCCGCTGGGACTCGCTCGGCGAGTTCTTCGCGCTGGCCGCCTCCTTCGAGCACCTCGCCACCACCACGGGCAACGCCCGCGCCCAGGTGCTGGCCGACACCCTCGACCGCGCCACCGGCACCTTCCTCAACGAGGACAAGTCGCCGACCCGCCGCCTCGGCGGCATCGACAACCGCGGCAGCCACTTCTACCTGGCCATGTACTGGGCGCAGGAGCTGGCCGCGCAGACCGAGGACGCCGCCCTGGCGTCCGCGTTCGCCCCGCTGGCCAAGACCCTGACCGAGGCGGAGCAGACCATCGTCTCCGAGCTGAACGCGGTCCAGGGCTCCCCGGCCGAGATCGGCGGCTACTACCAGCCCGACCCGGCCAAGGCCGCGGCCGTCATGCGGCCGTCCGCCACCTTCAACCAGGCCCTCGCGACCCTGGCCTGAAGCAGAGGCGCCCCCGCGGGGGCGTAGGGGGACAGGGGTCCGCCCCCGGCCGGCAGCCGCCGGCCGGGGGCGGACCCCTGTCGGCAGGCGGACGCACGTCAGAGGCGGTGGACGCGCTCCCCGTCGAAACCCAGCGGGTACCGCCCGGCGGCGAGGATCCGCAGACCCGGAGCCGACCCGAGCAGTGCCCGCAGCCAGGCCACCGCCTGCGGGGCGAGGAACTCGGTGCCGTCCAGGACGAGGAGCATGTCGCGCTCCGCGAGCCGCGAGACGGCGGTCGCCGGACTGCGGTTCAGCGCCGCCGCCAACTCGCGGATGCCGCAAGGGCGGTGCAGGCGGACGGCGGCCACGCCGTCGCAGAAGTTCGACGGCAGCCGCTCGGCGATCTCCCGTACCAGCAGGCTGCGCGGCCCCCGGAACCTCCCGGTCACGGTCAGGACGCGGCCCCGCCGCACGGCGGTCAGCAGCCGCGACAGCTCGGCCGACGTCGCCGGCGGCGTGCCGCAGCGGCCCGGTTCCCTCATCGGCACGATGCCCCCCATTGCATGCGTGTCCATGCGCGGCCAAGGGTGGTTTCGAGCCGCGTAGGGATGATTGTGCGTCAGTCGAGCCGAAACACCAGGGGAATGCCGCAGTCCGCAAGAGCCGCCGGAACGCCGCGGGAACACCTCCCGGCACCGGTCGCAGGCGCTCCCGCGCGGGCAGGGGCGCACGAGCGTACGCCCCGGCGCATTCGCCGCACACCCCGGCGACCGGCGTACCCGAGATGGGCCGCCCGCTGTACGCGCACCGGCGAACGGTTGTCCGGAAGCCGGAATTCGGCTCTACTGCTCTTCACCCGGAGGACGGGCATATGCAGGAGGGGCGACAGATGACAGCGGACCGGACCACGGCCCGGCGCGCGAAGCGGCAGGACGGCACCCATCCCGGACACCGGGCCGCGGGCCGGCGGGCGCGGCGCGCCTCGCACCGGCGGCGGGCGGGCATGCGCCGCCGCCCCCTGCTGACCCTGCTCCTCTCAGGATGCCTCCTCACCGGCCTCGTCGCCGCCAGCATCGCCTGGGACCCGTTCACGGCCGGCGCCGGCCAGTGGGCGGGCGCCCCCCGCACCGGCGAACCCCGGCCGGGCACGCCCGGCGCGCCCGGATCCGGACCGTCCGGCAAGGCGGCCCCCGCGCCCGGGAAGACCCGCGGCGGCAGCGGCAAGGGCGCCGAACCCGTACCGGACGCGGGCGACAGGATCGACAAGCGGCCCGCGGGCGCCCTCCCCTTCGACATGCCCGAGCCCGCCGCACTGCGCTCCGCCGCCGGCGCCGGCCGGAAGCTAGTCTTCGCCCACTACTTCACGCCCTACCCGCTCTCCCTCGACAACGTCCGCGCCGACAAGGACTACTACACCCGCAACTACCTGGACCCCGAGGGCGAGAAGGGCAAGCACGAGCGCTACGGGGGCCTCCTGCGCGACCGGCCCCTGCCCGTCACGCCCAAGAGCGGCAACTGGGAACTCGCCAACCTGCAGCAGGAGGTGCGCACCGCCCGCACCGCCGGCCTCGACGGCTTCACCCTCGACATGCTCTCCCTCAGCGGCCCCAACTGGGAGCGCGCCAACCTGCTGATGGAGGCGGCCCGCTCCGTCGACCCGCACTTCAAGATCATGCTGATGCCGGACATGACCTCGCTGAAGACGGACGACCCGGCCGTCGTCGCAGGAGCCGTCGCCGCCCTCGCCAAGTCGCCGTCCGCGCACCGCCTCGCCGACGGACGGCTCGTCGTCTCCCCCTTCAAGGCCGAGGTACGCGACCCCGCCTGGTGGACCCGCTTCGCGGACGTCATGAAGTCCCGGCACGGCATCCGCACCGCGCTCGTCCCGACCTTCCTCGACTTCGACTCCCACCACGCCCGCTTCGCGCCCATCAGCCACGGCTTCTCCGAGTGGGGCTCGCGCAGCTACACCGGACAGGAGGGCGCCGCGCGCGACGTCCGCCGCTCCCACGACCTCGGCAAACTGTGGATGCAGCCCGTCTCCGTCCAGGACGCCCGCCCCAACCAGGGCGTCTTCGACGAGGCCGGCAACACCGCCACCCTGCGCGCCACATGGACCCGCGCCATCGACGACGGGGCCGACTGGGTCCAGCTGACCACCTGGAACGACTACTCCGAGGGCACCCAGTTCGCCCCCTCCGTCAACAACGGGCACGCCTACCTGGACCTGACCTCCTACTACCTGACCCGGTTCAAGACCGGCAGCTGGCCCGAGATCGTCCGCGACACCCTGTACGTCACCGCCCGCACCCAGTTCGCGGCAGCCGACCCCACCGGCGACCAGTCGCTCGTGATGCGGCTGCGCCGGGGCAGCGCGGCCGCCCGCGACACGGTCGAGGTGCTCAGCTTCCTCAAGGCCCCCGCGACCGTCCGCACCAGGACCGGCTCGGCCAAGGCCTCCCACCAGGCCCCCGCCGGGCTCCACGCCAAACTGCTCCCGCTGCGCACCGGCACCCACGCGGCCGCCGTCGAACGCGGCGGGAAGACGGTCACCGCGGTGGAGATGCCGCGCCCCGTGCAGGGCAAGGTCGAGGTGCAGGACCTCCAGTACCACGCCGTCACCAGCGGCCGGAAGTGACCCCGGCACCGGCCACCCTGGCGGGATTGGCCCTTCCGGGCCGGCCCGCCGCCCGCCGATGATCCTGCGGACGACCGCACCGTCCACCAGCGGAGGATCCGTGACCCAGCCGACGAGCCCCACCGGCGCCAGCCCCACCAGCCCCAGCAGCACCGCGACCGGACCGGGCGGGGGCCAGGCCGGCGCGAGCGGCGGCGGCCCCTGCGTGTTCCCCGGCGGGCCCGCCCTGTTCCGCCTCGACCCGGCCGTCGCCCACCTCAACCACGGCTCGTTCGGGGCCGTCCCGATCCCGGTGCAGGAGGCCCAGGCCGCGCTGCGCGACGAGGCCCACGCCGACCCCGACGCCTTCTTCGTGGGCGCCCCCGACCGGATCGCCGCCGCCCGCGCCCGGATCGCCGCCCACCTGGGCGCCGACCCCGACGGCATCGCCTTCGTCTCCAACGCCACCGAGGGCGCCAACCTCGCCCTCGACGCGATCCCCCTGGCCGACGGCGACGAGGTCCTCGTCACCGACCACGGCTACGGCACCGTCACCGCGGCCGCCGCCCGCCGCGCCACCGTCACCACCGCCGCCCTCGACCCGTACCTCCCCGACGAGGACGCCGTCCGCGAGGCCGTCCTGGCCGCCGTGACGCCCCGTACGAAGGTCGCGCTCCTCGACCACGTCAGCTCGCCCACCGCCCGGCCCATCGCCACCCCGCGGCTCCTCGCCGAACTCGCCGACCGCGGCATCACCACCGTCGTCGACGGCGCCCACGCCCCCGGCATGCTCGCCGACCCGCTCTCCGTCGGCGCCGACTTCTACTTCGGCAACCTCCACAAGTGGGGTTATGCCCCCTCCGGCACCGCGGTCCTCGCCGTCGCCCCCGCGCACCGCGGCCGCGTCCGGGCCCTCGTCCCGTCCTGGGAGGACGCGCACGGCTTCCCGCGCTCCGTCGAGAACCGGGCCACCGCCGACTACACCGGCTGGCTCGCCGCGCCCGAAGGGCTGGACCTCCTCGCCCGCCTCGACGCCGCCAAGGTCCGCGCCCACAACAGCGCCCTCGCCGCGCACGGCGCGGCCCTGCTCGCCGAACTCCCGCAGCTCACCCCCCTGCCCTGGGGCGAGGGCCTCGCCATGCGCTCCCTGCGCCTGCCGCAGGGCCTCGCCGAGACACCGGAGGCCGCCCGCGCACTGCGCGAGCGGATGGCCGCCGAGCACGGCATCCGGATCCTCGTCTGGCCCTGGGCGGGCGGCGGCGGCATCCGCGTGTGCGGGCAGCTCTACAACCGCCCCGAGGAGTACGAGCGCCTCGCCGCCCTCCTCCCCGCCTTCCTCAGCGCCGCCTGAGCAGGTACGTGTCCATGATCCAGCCCTTGCGGGCGCGGGCCTCGGTGCGCAGCTCCTCGATCCGGCCCGCCACCTCCGCGAGCCGGCCCTGCACCAGGATCTCGTCCGGGGTGCCCACGTAGGCGCCCCAGTAGATGTACGCGTCCTGGTCGAGGTGGGCGGTGAAGGCGTGCCGCGCGTCCAGCATCACCACCACGTCGTCGGCGTCCTCGGGCCACCCCTCGGCCAGGCGGCGCCCCGTGGTGATCTGGACCGGCCGCCCGACCCGGTTCAGCGTCGTGCGGTGCCGGGCCAGCAGCGAGGAGATGCTGCTGACGCCCGGCACCACCTCGTACGCGAACGCCACCCGGCCGCGCTCCAGCACCTCGTCGAGGATCGCGAGGGTGGAGTCGTACAGCGACGGGTCGCCCCACACCAGGAACGCGCCCGTCTCGCCCTCGGCGAGGTCCTCCGCGATGAACCGCTCGAAGATCTCCGCCCGCGCGCTGCGCCAGCCGTCCACCGTCGGCGCGTACTGCTCCGGAGCGCGGTCCCGGTCCGGATCCCTGCCCTCCACCAGCCGGTGGCCGGGGCGGGCGTGCTCGTCGAGCATCGCGCGCCGCAGCCCCGTCAGGTCCGCCTTCTCCTCGCCCTTCTCCAGGATGAGGAACGCGTCCGCCGCGCCGATCGCCCTGACCGCCTGGAGGGTCAGGTGTTCCGGGTCGCCCGCGCCTATGCCGATCACTGAGAACTTCTTCACGCGGCTATTCTGCCCGTCATGCGAGCCGCGCTGTTCGTCACCTGCGTCAACGACGCGCTCCACCCCCGCACCGGGGTGGCCGTCGTCCGCCTCCTGGAGCGCCTCGGGGTCGAGGTCGACTTCCCGGCCGCCCAGAGCTGCTGCGGGCAGCCGCAGTACAACACCGGCCACCGCCGCGAGGCCGAACCGCTGCTGCGCCGCACCGCCGAGGCCTTCGCCGGCCACCGCTACGTCGTCACCCCGTCGGGCTCCTGCACCGCGATGGTCCGCGGCCACTACCCGCGCATCGGGCGGCTCGCCCGGCAGGAGGGCCGCGGGGGCAGGCTGGAGGCGTACGCGCAGGACCTGGCGCCGCGCGTGTACGAGCTGTCCGAGTTCCTGGTGGACGTGCTCGGGGTGACCGACGTCGGCGCGCACTACCCGCACACCGTCGCCTACCACCCCTCCTGCCACGGGCTGCGCGGGCTCGGCCTGGGGGAGCGGCCGCGCCGGCTCCTCGCCGCGGTCAAGGGGCTGGAGCTGGTCGAACTGCCGGGTGCGCAGGAGTGCTGCGGTTTCGGCGGCACCTTCGCCCTGAAGAACCCGGACGTGTCCGCCGCGATGGGCGCCGACAAGGCCGCGGCGGCGGCCGCCGCGGGCGCGGAGGTGCTGTGCGGCGGCGACACCTCCTGCCTCATCCACCTCGACGGCATCCTGCGCCGCACCGGATCGCCGGTGCGGACCGTGCACCTCGCCGAGATCCTGGCCTCGACGGAGGAGGAGCCGTTCGCATGACGACAGGCGGAACGCACGGAGTGCGCGCAACGCAGGGCGCGGACGGCGCACGGGCGGCCTTCCTCGGCATGCCCGCCTTCCCCGAGGCCGCGCGCCACGCCGTCCACGACCCCGTCCTGCGCGCCAACCTCCGGCACGCCACGCACACCATCCGCGGCCGCCGCGCCCGGGCCGTCGCCGAACTCGACGACTGGGACCGGCTCCGCGCCGCCGGCAAGGCGATCAAGGACCACGCGCTGCGCCACCTCGACCGCTACCTGGTACAGCTGGAGGAGTCCGTCACGGCGGCGGGCGGCACCGTCCACTGGGCGGTCGACGCCGCCGAGGCCTGCCGCGTCGTCACCCGGCTGGTCCAGGCCACGGGCGAGCGCGAGGTCGTCAAGGTCAAGTCGATGGCCACCCAGGAGATCGGCCTGGCCGAAGCCCTGGAGGAAGCCGGGATCGCCGCGTACGAGACCGACCTCGCCGAGCTCATCGTGCAACTCGCCCACGACCGGCCCTCCCACCTCCTCGTCCCCGCGATCCACCGCAACCGCGGCGAGATCCGCGACCTCTTCGTCCGGGAAATGGGCCGCTGGGGCCGCCCCGCGCCCGACGGCCTCGGCGACGACCCGCGGGAACTCGCCGAGGCGGCCCGCCGCCACCTGCGGGAGAAGTTCCTGCGGGCCCGGGTCGCCGTCTCCGGCGCCAACTTCATGGTCGCGGAGACCGGCACCCTCGTCGTGTTCGAGTCCGAGGGAAACGGCCGGATGTGCCTGACCCTGCCCGAGACGCTGATCTCCGTCGTCGGCATCGAGAAGGTCGTCCCGACCTTCCGCGACCTGGAGGTCTTCCTCCAGACCCTGCCCCGCTCCTCCACCGCCGAGCGGATGAACCCGTACACGACCATGTGGACCGGCACCGCCGGCGGCGACGGGCCCTCAGCGTTCCACCTCGTCCTCCTCGACAACGGCCGCACCGACACCCTCGCCGACGCGGTCGGCCGCCAGGCGCTGCGCTGCATCCGCTGCTCGGCCTGCCTGAACGTCTGCCCCGTCTACGAGCGGGCCGGCGGACACGCCTACGGATCCGTCTACCCCGGCCCGATCGGCGCCGTCCTCAGCCCCCAACTGCGGGGCACCGGCAGCCGTGTCGACGCGTCGCTGCCGTTCGCGTCCACGCTGTGCGGGGCCTGCGAGGAGGTGTGCCCCGTCGCCATCGACATCCCCGAGATCCTCGTCCACCTGCGGGAACGCATCGTCCAAGGCGGCCCGGCCACCCGCGAGGGGGTCCGCGTACGGATCCGGCCCGCCCGCGGCCACGCCGCCGAACGGGCCGCCCTGCGGGCCGCCCGACTGCTGCTCGACCACCCCGGCGCCCTGCGGGCGGGGGAGCGGCTGCTGGCCCGCGCACGTCGCCTGAGGCCGCGCCGGCTGCCCGGACCGGGCCGGGCCTGGACGGACAGCCGCGACCTGCCCGAACCACCCGAACGGCCCTTCCGTGACTGGTGGGCGCAGAGGGAACGACAGGACGAGAGGGGCAAGCCATGACGAGCAGGGACGTCATCCTGGCCCGCATCCGGCGGGCCGGGGCCGCCCGCGCCACCGGGGCCGAACCGCCGATCCCGCGCGACTACCTGCGCGTCCACGGCGAGCGGACCCCCGCCGAAGCCGCCGACCTGCTCGCCGCGAACCTCGGCGAGTACCGCGCCCACGTCCACCGCACCACCGCTGACGGCCTCCCCGCCCTCCTGGCCCGGCTGCTGGCCCGGCGCGGCGCCCGCACCGTCCTCGTCCCGGCCGGCCTGCCCCCGCACTGGCTCGCCGAGACGGCCGCCGGCCAGGTGCCCGACCGCGCCGGAGCCACTCCGTACGAACTCGACGCCGTGGACAGCGTCGTCACCGGCTGCGCCCTGGCCGTCGCCGAGACCGGGACGCTCGTCCTCGACGGCGGCCCCGCACAGGGCCGGCGCCGCATCACCCTGATCCCGGACCAACACGTCTGCGTGGTCCGCGTCCCGGAGCAGGTCGTCGACTCGGTGCCGCAGGCCCTGGAACGCCTGGACCCGACCCGCCCGCTGACGTGGATCTCGGGCCCCTCCGCGACGAGCGACATCGAACTGGACCGCGTGGAGGGCGTCCACGGCCCCCGCACCCTGGACGTCATCCTGGCC
>NZ_RPSE01000010.1:0-50660 GCF_003949955.1 Streptomyces sp. WAC05292 | reverse complement strand
TCGTCGAGCTCGGCAAGCAGAACGGCAAGCGGATCCGGGAGGACTCGATCCAGCGCTTCAAGGGTCTGGGCGAGATGAACGCCGAGGAGCTGCGCGTCACCACCATGGACGTCGACCACCGCGTGCTCGGCCAGGTCACCCTGGACGACGCCGCCCAGGCCGACGACCTGTTCTCCGTGCTCATGGGCGAGGACGTCGAGGCCCGGCGCTCCTTCATCCAGCGCAACGCCAAGGACGTCCGCTTCCTCGACATCTGAGTCGGCTCTCACGGCCGCCCGAAAGGATTTCTGACCAGCAATGGCCGACGAAACCACCCCCACCGCCGAGAACCCCGCGGAGGACGAGCCGCAGCTGCGCATCGAGCCCGTCGGGCTCGAGACGGAGATGCAGCGCTCCTACCTCGACTACGCGATGTCCGTCATCGTCTCGCGCGCCCTGCCGGACGTGCGCGACGGCCTCAAGCCGGTGCACCGCCGCGTGCTGTACGCGATGTACGACGGCGGCTACCGGCCCGAGAAGGGCTTCTACAAGTGCGCCCGCGTCGTCGGCGACGTCATGGGCACCTACCACCCGCACGGCGACTCCTCGATCTACGACGCCCTGGTCCGCCTGGCCCAGCCGTGGTCGATGCGCATGCCGCTCGTCGACTCGAACGGCAACTTCGGCTCCCCGGGCAACGACCCGGCCGCCGCCATGCGGTACACCGAGTGCAAGATGGCGCCGCTGTCGATGGAGATGGTCCGCGACATCGACGAGGAGACCGTCGACTTCACGGACAACTACGACGGCCGCAACCAGGAGCCGACGGTCCTGCCGGCGCGCTTCCCGAACCTCCTGGTCAACGGCTCCGCCGGCATCGCCGTCGGCATGGCGACCAACATTCCGCCGCACAACCTGCGCGAGGTCGCCGAAGGCGCCCAGTGGTACCTGGCCAACCCGGAGGCCCCGCACGAGGAGCTGCTCGACGCGCTCATGGAGCGCATCAAGGGCCCCGACTTCCCGACCGGCGCGCTCGTCGTGGGCCGCAAGGGCATCGAGGAGGCGTACCGCACCGGCCGCGGCTCCATCACCATGCGGGCCGTCGTCGAGGTGGAGGAGATCCAGAACCGCCAGTGCCTGGTGGTCACCGAGCTCCCGTACCAGGTGAACCCGGACAACCTGGCTCAGAAGATCGCCGACCTCGTCAAGGACGGCAGGATCGGCGGGATCGCCGACGTCCGCGACGAGACGTCCTCGCGCACCGGCCAGCGCCTCGTCATCGTGCTCAAGCGCGACGCCGTCGCCAAGGTCGTCCTGAACAACCTGTACAAGCACACCGACCTGCAGACCAACTTCGGCGCGAACATGCTGGCGCTGGTCGACGGCGTGCCGCGGACCCTGTCGCTGGACGCGTTCATCCGCCACTGGGTGCACCACCAGGTCGAGGTCATCGTCCGGCGGACCCGCTTCCGCCTGCGCAAGGCGGAGGAGCGGGCGCACATCCTGCGCGGCCTGCTCGCCGCGCTCGACGCCATCGACGAGGTCATCGCCCTCATCCGGCGCAGCGACACGGTCGAGGTCGCCCGCGAGGGCCTGATGGGCCTCCTCTCGATCGACGAGATCCAGGCCAACGCCATCCTCGAGATGCAGCTGCGCCGCCTGGCCGCCCTGGAGCGCCAGAAGATCGTCGCCGAGCACGACGAGCTCCAGGCGAAGATCAACGAGTACAACGGGATCCTGGCGTCCCCGGAGAAGCAGCGCGCGATCGTCAGCGAGGAGCTCGCCGCGATCGTCGACAAGTTCGGCGACGACCGCCGCTCGAAGCTGGTGCCGTTCGACGGCGACATGTCCATCGAGGACCTGATCGCCGAA
This sequence comes from Streptomyces sp. WAC05292, assembly GCF_003949955.1. Lineage (NCBI taxonomy): Bacteria > Bacillati > Actinomycetota > Actinomycetes > Kitasatosporales > Streptomycetaceae > Streptomyces > Streptomyces sp. WAC05292. Next base: position 48,809 of record NZ_RPSE01000010.1, on the reverse strand, counting down.
GAGGACATCGTCGTCACCATCACCAACGGCGGCTACGTCAAGCGGACCAAGACCGAGGACTACCGCTCGCAGAAGCGCGGCGGCAAGGGCGTGCGCGGCACGAAGCTGAAGCAGGACGACATCGTCGACCACTTCTTCGTGTCCACCACCCACCACTGGCTGCTGTTCTTCACCAACAAGGGCCGCGTCTACCGCGCCAAGGCGTACGAGCTGCCGGACGCCGGGCGCGACGCCCGCGGCCAGCACGTGGCCAACCTGCTGGCCTTCCAGCCGGACGAGCAGATCGCGCAGATCCTCGCGATCCGCGACTACGAGGCCGCGCCCTACCTGATCCTGGCCACCAAGGCCGGCCTGGTGAAGAAGACCTCGCTGAAGGACTACGACTCCCCCCGCTCGGGCGGCGTCATCGCCATCAACCTCCGCGAGCGCGAGGACGGCAGCGACGACGAGCTGATCGGCGCCGAGCTGGTCTCCGCCGAGGACGACCTGCTGCTGATCAGCAAGAAGGCGCAGTCGATCCGCTTCACGGCGACCGACGACGCGCTGCGCCCGATGGGCCGCGCCACCTCCGGCGTGAAGGGCATGAGCTTCCGCGAGGGCGACGAGCTGCTCTCGATGAGCGTGGTCCGGCCCGGTACGTTCGTCTTCACCGCGACCGACGGCGGCTACGCCAAGCGGACCCCGGTGGACGAATACCGCGTCCAGGGGCGTGGCGGTCTCGGCATCAAGGCTGCGAAGATCGTGGAAGACCGCGGTTCGCTCGTCGGGGCGCTCGTGGTCGACGAGACGGACGAGATCCTCGCCATCACGCTCGGCGGTGGTGTGATCCGTACGCGAGTCAGCGAAGTCCGGGAGACGGGCCGTGACACCATGGGCGTCCAGCTGATCAATCTGGGCAAGCGGGATGCCGTGGTCGGTATCGCGCGGAACGCCGAGGCGGGTCAGGATGCTGACGAGGTCGAGGAGACCGAGGCCGCCGAATCACAGGCCGCCGAGGCAGCCGGGGGCGCACAGCCTCCGGCCGGGGAGCACGAGGAGTAAGTCGTGAGTGGAGCCACGGGCGCCGGACCGGCCAAGACTGGGGAGGACGGTGCCCGTGGCCCCGCCGCGGACTCCCGGGCCGGGGCCGCGGACGCCGAGGGCGGGGCGACGACCGTGACGGACGCGCGCGGATCGAAGTCCAAGGCCAAGCCGCAGCCGAAGCAGGAGAAGGCCGGCAAGCAGCCGCAGGCGAAGCCCCAGCAGCAGAAGCCGCAGCCGTACCACCCGCCGCAGGCGTACGAGGCCCCCTCGGGCGCCGGTGCGTCCCGCGGCGGCACCCCGGGCACCTCGCAGCGCGCGCCGCGCCCGGGAGTGCGTACGACGCCGAGGACGCGCAAGGCGCGGCTGCGGGTGGCCAAGGCCGACCCGTGGTCGGTGATGAAGGTCAGCTTCCTGCTGTCGATCGCGCTCGGCGTGTGCACGGTCGTCGCGGCGGCGGTGCTGTGGATGGTCATGGACGCGATGGGCGTCTTCTCGACCGTGGGCAGCACCATCAGCGAGGCGACCGGCTCCAGCGAGAGCAACGGCTTCGACCTCCAGGCCTTCATGTCGCTGCCGCGGGTGCTCGTCTTCACCTCGGTCATCGCCGTGATCGACGTCGTGCTCGCCACGGCGCTCGCGACGCTGGGCGCGTTCATCTACAACCTGTCGGCGGGCTTCGTCGGCGGTGTGGAGCTCACGCTCGCCGAGGACGAGTAGGGCCCTGATCAGCGATTTGGGAACTCCAGCGTCTGTGCGCTAATCTTCAGGAGTCAGCGCGCAGCGCGGAGGGGCTATAGCTCAGTTGGTTAGAGCGCATCCCTGATAAGGATGAGGCCACAGGTTCAAATCCTGTTAGCCCCACAGTTGACGAAGACCCCCAGGCCGCAAGGCCCGGGGGTCTTCGTCGTTCGGCCGTCCGGGGCCTCCCAGGTCACCGAACGGTATCGATCGGTGTGTATTGTTGGCGGCCAGAGGTACCCCAACGACGACGAAAGACGAGGTCGCGCGGTGAAGAAGCTGCTCCTGGTCGCACTGGCCGCCATCGGCGGTCTCCTCGTGTACCGCCAGATCCAGGCGGACCGCGCCGAGCAGGACCTGTGGACGGAGGCAACCGACTCCGTGCCCTCCGGTTCCGGCGTGTGAGACCCGAAGGCTGATCCGCGAAGCCCCGGCTGCCCGTGCGGCCGGGGCTTCGTGCTGTTCTGTGGCGAATTATTCCGTTATGCAAAGATTGCGGTTGCTTTGGCAAAAGCGGGGGTGGGTGTGATGGGTCGGCTGCGCAGGAGGCTGCCCGCGGTGGCCGCGGCCCTGGGGCTGGCGGCGGGGCTGCCGGGCCCCGCGTACGCGGCCGGGGAGCCGCTGCCGGCGTACCGGACGGCCGACGGTGCGCGCCCGGTGCAGGGCGCCGAGTCCTCGGCCGACGCCCCCGCCGTGGAGCCGGGCGCGGTCTACAGCGACACCCTCGCCCCCGGCAGCCGCTTCTACCGGCTGAACCTCGACGACGCCTCCAGCGTGTACGTCTCCGCGGTGCTGGTGCCGAAGCCCGGCGCCAGGATCGACTCCGGCGGTGACGGCCTGGAGGTCACGGTGATGACCACCGCCGGCCGCTCCTGCCCGGGCAGCCCCGGCCGGACGACCTTCGGCTACGGCCTGGGCGCCCGGCCCATCGGCGCCGCGGCGGTGCGCCGCCTCCAGGAGGACGGCGACTGCCAGCAGGCCGGCGTCTACTACGTGAAGGTCACCCGGGAGGCCTCGAAGAACTCCGACCGGTCCCCGTGGCCCGTGGAGCTCACCGTCTCCCGCGAGCCCGGCCTGAAGACCGGCAACGCCCCCGCGGCCGCCCCCAGCGGGTGGCCGTCCACCCCGCCGCAGCCGCCGGCGTCCGAGCCGGTGGCCCGCGAGGGCGGAACGGGCTTCAACGACGCCCGCGCGCTGGGCACGGGCGTCTGGCGGGACGGGCTGAGGCCCGGTCAGACGCGTTTCTACCGGGTGCCGCTGGACTGGGGCCAGCAGCTGTCGGTCGGCGCCGAGCTGTCCGCGGCGAAACTGACGAAGGACTTCGCCTCCGCCTCCACCGGGCTCGGCGTCACCCTGTACACGCCCTACCGCAGCGTGCTCGACGACAAGGACACCGGCTACGACGGGAAGCAGGCGGGCCTCACCCTCCCGCCCACCGCGCCGGTCGCCTACGAGAACCGGTTCGCGAGCAGCTCCGAGGCGGGCGGGGCCCGGGTGGCCGGCTGGTACTACCTGGCGGTCACGCTCGGCGAGAAGGTCGGCGAGTTCACCGAGGACGCCGTACCCGTGCCGCTGACGCTGCGGCTGACCGTGCAGGGCAAGGCGGCGGCCCCGCCCCCGTACGCCGAGGGCCTGGCGCTGTCCGGCTTCGGCGTCGACGACGCGGACCGCACGGCGGCCCGGGAGGGCCTGACGGAGCCGGAGGCGGCCCGAGCCGCGGACCGGCGGGCGGCCATGGGCACCGTCGCGGCGGGCGGCTTCGGGACCGGGACGCTGCTCCTGCTCGTCCTGGGCGGCTGGCTGCTGCTGGCCCGGCGCGGGCGCACCGGCTGACGGGCCCCCGACCGGGCGCGGCTCAGGGTGAGGCCCAGAGCGCGGCTCAGGCCTGGGTCAGCGCCCACACGCCGACGGCGAAGCACAGCAGCGCGGCCGCGAGGAGCGCCGCGGCGGCCGCCTTCGACGGCGGGGCGACGCGGCCGCGGCCGACCGCCCCCGAGTCCGGCGCCGGAGCCGGGCGGGCGGGCTGCGGTACGGCGTGGACCGGCGGGGCCAGGTGGAAGCTGCCCGTCGTCGAGGAGTCGGGGTGGACGGGCGCACCGGCGGGCGCACCGGCGGGCGCCGCCGCGGCGGCCGGTGCGGGCGCGGGAACCGGCGGCGCCGCGGGTGCCCAGGCCGGCGCCGCCGCGGCCGCCCGCGGGTCCGTACGGGTCGGCTCGCCGGCCCCCGCCCCGGCCGTCGGCACGCCGCCCGGCGGAGAAGGGGCCGCCTCCGGGCCGGCGGCCGCCCCCGCCGGATTCCGCGGGTCCGGGCCGCCGCCCGCGGCGCTCTCGGGCCCCTGCGGGCCGAAGCCCGGCGGCAGCGGGCCCAGTTGGTCGAAGACCTCCACGTCGGCGGCTTCCGGCGGGTCCGCAGGCAGCAGCTCCACGGCCTCGGCCAGGGCTCTGCGCACGCCCGTGGCGGTCTTGAACCGGGTCTGCGGGTCGGGCTGGAGGAGGTTCGCGACGACGTCCCACAGCGGTGCGGGCACGCCCTCGGGGGCGCCCGGGGTGCCGTGGGCGCGGAAGCGCTCCACCAGGGCGTGGGAGTCGGGCCTGGCGCCCTGGAGCAGGTACAGCGCGACGAGGCCGACGGCGAACAGGTCGGCGGGGAAGTCGGGTTCGGAGCCGAGGAGTTGCTCGGGCGCGAAGTAGCCGGGGGTGCCCACCACGTAGTCGGTCTCGGTGAGGCGGGGCTCGCCCTTGCGCATCGAGATGCCGAAGTCGGACAGCCGCAGGTGCGGCCGGCCGGTCCCGGTCGCCTCCAGCAGGATGTTGGCGGGCTTGATGTCGCGGTGGACGACGCCCTCCGCGTGCACCGCCGCCAGCCCCGCGAGGAGCTGGTCGAGGAGCGTGCACACGAAGCGCGGCGGCAGCGGCCCGTAGTCGCCGATCAGGTGGGCGAGCGAGCCGCCCCCGACGAGGTCCATCGTGAAGAGGACCTTGTCGTCGTCCGCCGCCCAGCTGGCCGGCGCCAGCACGTTCGGGTGGTCGATCCGCAGGGCCTGCTCGCGTACGAACCGCAGCAGGGTGTGGGCGTCGCCCTGCTGGAGGACCTTGGCGGCGACGTACCGGCGCCGCCGCCGGTCCCAGGCCCGCCAGACGGCGCCCATGCCGCCCCGGCCGATCGGGTCGACCAGTTCGTACCGGCCGGCGAAGACCTCGCCCATGGCTGTGCATCCCCCGTTGTGGTGTCCGTCCGCGCCCGGAGGCGTCAGTTCTGGTGCGCCTCGTAGTGCGCGACGGCGTCCGCCGTGCGGCCGGCGCCGTACACCCGGAGGAACTCCGCGAGCTCCGGGTGGCTGGGCGCGAGGCTGTTCGCGGCGTCGAGTATGTCGCCGGCGGCGGAGACCGACCGCAGCAGGGACTGGATCTCGCGGACGACGCGCTTGACCGTCGGGGCGCCCGAACCGGTGCTGTTCTGGGTGCTGCTGCTGAGGACGGAGCCGCCCTGGGTGCGCTTGATCTCGTCCATGCGGTCCGTGGCCTCGGCGGCGCTGACGCTGCCGTCCGCCACCTGGCTCGCGAGGTCCTGGAGCGCCTGCACCCGCTGGACCACCGCGGGGTTGCCGATCTTCGCGCGCTGGCCGCTCATCAGCTGGGACAGCATGGGCGCCGACAGGCCGAGGACGGCGGCGAGGCGGGCCTGGTTCAGGCCGAGGTCGTCTATGAGCCGGCGGAAGAGGGCACCGAGGGGCTCGCCGTACCAGCTGCGCTGGAGCTCCCTGGCTCTGGCCGTGGCCTCTTGCTGTACTGCGTCCACTCGTCCTACTCCCCTTCGCTGGTGCGAACCTCGCCGAGCATCTTACGGAGAGTGGTCGCGCGAGGGGAGTCCCCATCATTTTGCGGGATGCGGCCGAGAACCCGGTACTCTGTTGTGCGGAACGGCCACTCCTTCGACGGGGGATGGTCGCGTCCGCATTCCGGGGCTTTAGCTCAGTTGGTAGAGCGCTGCCTTTGCAAGGCAGATGTCAGGAGTTCGAATCTCCTAAGCTCCACCGGAAGAGAGGCCCCTGGCCTGCGAACACGCAGGCCAGGGGCCTCTTCCGCATGTGCGCCGCCGTGCCCGCGGGCCTACGCTGGCCGGGGGGCGTTCCCCTGCGGAGGTGACGAGATGGCACGGTTCCGCAAGGCGGCCGCCGCACTGGCCGCCGGCTGCTCGGCCGCCCTGCTGACCGGTCTGGCCCCGGCCGGCAACGGCATCGAGGACGAGAGCGCCCGCGCGATCGTCGACAAGGCGAGGACGGAGCTGACCCGGGCGCGCTCCGTGCACATGGTGGCGCACGCCGACGGGGAGAAGGGTGCGACCACCCTCGACCTCCGCTTCGACGTGGACGGCAACTGCGCCGGGTCGGTGTCCCTGCCGCGCGGCGGCGGCCGCGCCGAGATCGTCAAGCGGGGCCGGGACATCTGGGTGAAGCCGGACGCCGCCTTCCTCCGGTCGCAGGTGCCCGCGCCCGCCGCGGACGGCGCCGCCGCCCTGATCGGCGACCGCTGGCTGCACGGCACGTCCGACAACGTCCTGCTGCGCAAGCTCACGGACGTCTGCGACCTGAAGGACTTCCAGCGCGCCTACGCCTCGCGCCTGGCCACCGGGAGCCTTCACAAGGGCGGCCGCGCGACCGTCGGCGGCACCCCGGCGGTCACCGTCACCGGAACCCGCGGCGGCGACACGGCCACCTTCTACGTCGCCACCGAGGGCGAGCCCCGCCTGCTGCGCCTCGAAGGCCGCGAGGACGGGCGGAGCGCGCGGGCCGACTTCCTCGACTACGGCGCCCCGGTGCCGGCCCGCACGCCGCCGCCGGAGCGGTCGGTGGACATCTCCGGGCTCCGGTAGCCGCTGATCCGCGGCGCCGGCCGTCCCCCGGATGGGTCGGCCGCGGGGCCCGCCGGACAGACCTGGCCGACAGTGGGGTGGCAGGCACCGAGCCGGGGGGCGAGACCACGCCGGAGGCGCATGACATGGGACTCTTCGACTTCCTGAAGTCCGAGAAGAAGAAGCAGGAGGCCGCCCGGAAGGCCGCGGGACGGGCATCCGCCGACTACGCGGCGACCTACGCCGACGCGGTCGACGCGACGCGCGCCGCCGCCGAGCGGATGGCGGCCGCCGCCCCGCCGAAGGCCGCCCCGGGCCCGCCGAAGGCCGCGGCCCCGCAGCGCCCCGCCGCGGCGGGCCGGCCGCCGTACACGCCGACGCCGTCCTCGGCCGCGCACAAGGCCGTCCCGGCGGCCCCCGCGCGGGAGCCCGGGCCCGCGGCGGGGGCCGGCAGGCGCACGTACACGGTCCGCAAGGGCGACACGCTGATGCTGATCGCCCGCCGGGAGCTGGGGAACGAGGCCCGCTGGCGGGAGCTGTACGCCCTCAACCGCGGGGTCGTCGGCACCGACCCGCACCTGGTCCACCCCGGCCAGGTGCTCACCCTGCCGCGCTGAGTCCGGCGGGGACCGCGCGGGGCCCGGATCCACCGGATCCGGGCCCCGCGCACGTGCGGCCTGCGCAGAGGCTCACTCCTCCTCGGTGGCCTCGCGCTCCTTCTCAGCGAGCTCGTCGTCGAAGTTCGCCGGGGTGTCCTGGCGGGAGGACAGCTCGGTCGCCGCGGGCGGCTCGACCAGCCAGTCGGGGCTCGACTGGCTGTCCCACCAGCGCCATGCGGCGTACGCGGCGCCGGCCACGGCCGCGGCCACCGCGAGGCCCTTGAGCACGCGCCCGGTGCGGGCCCGCCGCTCGTGGCGCCTGATCAGCCGCTGCACCTCCTGCGCCGACACCTGGCCGCGCAGCGCCGCGATCGCCGCCACGGACCGGGAGGCGGCCTCCTCGGCCACGGGGCGGCCCGCCGCGATGGCGTGCTCCAGCCGCGGGCCGGCGTAGTCGGCGGCCTGCCGGGCCACTCGGCGCGTCTCGTGCACGGCCTGTACGGCGGCCCGGTCGACGTGCGGCGGCACATGCGTGCGCGCGGCCTTCAGCCGCGGGTGCAGGTGGCACTCGTACGCCGTGCGCGCCTGCCGCGAGGCCTGGTGGGCCGTCTGGGCCACCAGCGGCGCGAGCCGGTCGTTCGCCTCGTGCGCGTAGTGGACGGCCGCCTCCTTGGCGGTCTCTGCGTACGGCGCCACCACTTCCGCTGCGTGCTTCATGGTGTCCCGGGCGCTGTCGGCGCACAGGCGCACGCTGTCCTTGCGGGTCACGTGATCCTCCTCATCGGTGGCGGACACAGTTCACCTTTCCACCCTTTGTCGGATCATGCCTGTGTTGCGGGCGGGCGGCATGCACGACAGGGCATCCGGGTGGGCGATTTCCGTTCCGTACCGCCCTTCGTGGGAGGATCGGCAACCGACAGTGCCGACTAGGAAGGCGGACCCGTGGCCGACAAGCTCTACGCCACCCTGAAGACCAGCCACGGCGACATCGAGGTCGAGCTGCTGGAGAACTTCGCCCCGAAGACCGTGCGGAACTTCGTGGAGCTCGCCACCGGCGCGCGCGAGTGGACCCGCCCCACCGACGGCCAGAAGACGACGGAACCGCTGTACGACGGCACCGTCTTCCACCGGGTCATCAGCGGCTTCATGATCCAGGGCGGCGACCCGCTGGGGAACGGCACGGGCGGCCCCGGCTACCAGTTCGCCGACGAGTTCCACCCCGACCTGGCCTTCACCAAGCCGTACCTGCTGGCCATGGCCAACGCGGGGCCGGGCACCAACGGCTCGCAGTTCTTCATCACCGTCGCCCCCACCGCGTGGCTCACGCGCAAGCACACGATCTTCGGCGAGGTGACGGGCGCGGCCGGCCGGAAGGTCGTCGACGCCATCGCGGGGCTGCCGACGAACCCCCGGACCGAGCGGCCGCTGGAGGACGTCGTCATCCAGTCCGTTTCGGTCGAGCGGCGCTGACGCCGCCGGGCCGGGAACCTTCCGGCCCGCCCGTCCGTCCTGAGGGCATACCGGACCGGCGGGGCGCGCCGTGCCCCGCCGCCGATCGAGGGGACCGATGGACACCGACCGTCTGCCGGGCTGCTACCGCCACCCGGACCGCGACACGGCCATCCGCTGCACCCGCTGCGAGCGGCCCATCTGCCCGGACTGCATGATCAGTGCGGCCGTCGGCTTCCAGTGCCCCGACTGCGTCCGCGGCGGCTCCGGAACCGGGCACCGGCCGGGGGCGAACGCGCCGCGGACGCTGGCGGGCGGCCGGGTCGAAGCCGACCCCCATCTCGTCACCAAGGTCCTCATCGGGGTCAACGCCGCCGTGTTCCTCGCTGCGCTGGCCGTGCCCGGCCTGGCCGTGCAGCTGGAGCTGCTCGGCCTCTACGTGCAGTTCTGGGGCGCTCCTCTGCAGGGCGTGGCCACCGGGGAGTACCACCGGCTGCTGACCTCGGTGTTCCTGCACGTGGAGTGGTGGCACATCGCGGGCAACATGCTCGCCCTGTGGTTCCTCGGCGGCCCGCTGGAGGCCGCGCTCGGCCGGGCCCGCTTCCTCGCCCTCTACCTGCTGTCCGGGCTGGGCGGGAGCGCGGTGGTGTACCTGCTGACGCCGCCGAACGCGCCGACGCTCGGCGCTTCGGGCGCGGTGTTCGGGCTGCTGGGGGCGACCGTGGTGCTGGTGCGGCGCACGCGGCAGGAGATGCGGCCGGTCGCGGTCATGCTCGTGCTGATGCTGGTGCTGACCTTCGCGCCGTACGGCGGCCGGCTGGAGGTGTCCTGGCAGGCGCACGTGGGAGGCCTGATCACGGGCCTGCTGCTCGGGGCGGCCATGATCCGGCCCGCCGGCGGGGGAAAGCGGCCGCTCATCCAGTGGGGCGCCTGTGCGGTGGTGTTCCTGCTGGTCGCGGCGGTGGTACTGGTCCGTACGGCGGCACTCACCTGATCACACCGGCGTCAACCCTCCACAGGGTTATCCACAGATCTTCTGTCTTTTCCTCAGGTGTGGATGACGCTGTGGATAACTCATGGGGAGAACTTGCGGGCCGGGCGGCCGGTGTGCCTCAACCGCCCGGACCCCGCGACCTGCCTACTTCCACTGCGTGGAGACGCCGAACCCGGCCGCGATGAATCCGAATCCGACCACGATGTTCCAATTGCCGAGGGATTCGATCGGCAGCTGGGTCTCGCTCACGTAGAAGACGACGATCCAGGCGAGGCCGATCAGGAAGAACGCCAGCATGACCGGGGCGACCCAGCTCCGGTTCGTCAGCTTGATCGGCTGCGCCTTCACGGGCGGCGGGGTGAACTCGTCCTTCTTGCGGATACGTGACTTCGGCACGAGGGGCTCTCCTGTCGATGCGCTGGGGACCTGCCTGCCCCGGGCGTCCGTTAGCGTAGTGGACCTGTGGCGTTGAAGGAGAAGGGTACGTTGAGCGATTCCGCCGACTCCTCCGCGGGTCCCCGTCGCCGGTTCCGGGCGGTCCGGCTGCTCACCGCCGCCGTCTTCGCCCTCGCCGGACTGATCTTCGTCACCAGCTTCAACACCTCCAAGGGTACGAACATCCGCACGGACGCATCGCTCCTGCGGCTCACCGACCTCATCCACGAGCGCAGCCAGAACAACGCGCTGCTGGAGCAGTCCACCGCGGCCGCCCGCGGCCGCGTCGAGGCCCTCGCCGACCGCGACGACGGCAGCACCCGTGCCGAGGACGCCAGACTGGCCGCCCTGCGCGCCACCGCCGGCCTGGAGGCGCTGTCCGGCAAGGGCGTCACCGTCACCCTCAACGACGCCCCGCCGAACGCCACCGCCCGCATCCCGAACATCCCCGAGCCGCAGCCCAACGACCTGGTCATCCACCAGCAGGACCTCCAGGCCGTCGTGAACGCCCTGTGGCAGGGCGGTGCCCAGGGCATCCAGGTCATGGACCAGCGGCTGATCTCCACCAGCGCGGTGCGCTGCGTCGGCAACACGCTGATCCTCCAGGGCCGCGTCTACTCCCCGCCCTACAAGGTGAGCGCCGTCGGCGACCCCGCCGCGCTGCGCCGGGCGCTCGCGGCCTCCCCCGCGCTGCAGAACTACCAGATGTACGTCGCCGCGTACGGCCTCGGCTGGAAGGTGGACGAGCACAGGGAGCTGAAGCTCCCCGGCTACTCGGGCACGGTCGACCTCCACCACGCCAAGCCGGCCGACGCCTCCTCCGCGCCCGCCACACCCTGACCCGCCGGGCGCCCGCCCCTCCGGGGCCGTCCGGGGTTCGGGCGGACGGCCCTCCCCGGCGCGCCGCTGGCTTTACCCTGTGTGCGTACCGCCCACGCGGTGCGAGAGCGAAAGGGACGCGGACGGGATGTACGGCTGGATCTGGCGGCACCTGCCGGGCAACGCGTGGGTGCGCGCGCTGATCTCCCTCGTACTCGTCCTCGCGGTGGTCTACGTGCTGTTCCAGTACGTCTTCCCGTGGGCCGAGCCGCTCCTTCCGTTCAACGACGTAACCGTGGACGAGGGATCGGGAGCCACTCCGTGAGCGCGCGCATTCTGGTCGTGGACAACTACGACAGCTTTGTCTTCAACCTGGTCCAGTACCTGTACCAGCTCGGCGCCGAGTGCGAGGTGCTGCGCAACGACGAGGTCGCCACCGCCCACGCCCAGGACGGCTTCGACGGCGTGCTCCTCTCCCCCGGGCCGGGCACCCCCGAGGAGGCGGGCGTCTGCGTCGACATGGTCCGCCACTGCGCCGCCACCGGCGTCCCGGTCTTCGGCGTCTGCCTCGGCATGCAGTCGATGGCCGTCGCGTACGGCGGCGTCGTCGGCCGCGCGCCCGAGCTGCTGCACGGCAAGACCTCCCCGGTGGTCCACGAGGGGCTCGGGGTCTTCCGCGGGCTCCCCTCGCCCTTCACCGCGACCCGCTACCACTCGCTCGCGGCCGAGCCGCAGACCCTGCCGGACGAGCTGGAGGTCACGGCGCGGACCGAGGACGGGATCGTCATGGGCCTGCGGCACCGCGAGCACGACGTCGAGGGCGTCCAGTTCCACCCCGAGTCGGTGCTCACCGAGTGGGGCCACCGGATGCTCGCCAACTGGCTCGTCCGCTGCGGCGACGAGGGCGCCGTCGAGCGCTCCGCGGGGCTGGCCCCGGTGGTGGGCAAGGCCGTCGCGTGACCTCGCTCGCGCCGTCCGCCCCCACGGAGGGCCGGGCCGCGCGGCGCAGGGCCGCCCAGCAGGCCGCCAGACGGGCCCGCAGGCGCGGGGGCGGGCGGCGGCGCAAGCGGCCCGCCTCGGGCGGCCCAGCGGTCGTCCTGAGCCGTCTGGCGGGCGAACTGCTGATCACCACGGGACTGGTGATGCTGCTGTTCGTCGCCTACCAGCTCTGGTACACCAACGTGCTCGCGCAGCGCACGGCCGACGGGGCCGCCGGCTCGCTGCGCCAGACCTGGGAGCGGCAGCCCGAGGGGGACGCCGCCCCGCCCCCGGCCGCCTTCGAGCCGGGCCAGGGCTTCGCGATCCTCCACATCCCGAAACTCGACGTGAAGGTGCCCGTGGCCGAGGGCACCAGCAAGGCCAGGGTGCTCGACCGCGGCATGGTCGGGCATTACGCGGACGGGGCGCTGAAGACGGCGATGCCCTCGGACAAGCAGGGCAACTTCGCGGTGGCGGGCCACCGCAACACCCACGGCGAGCCGTTCCGCTTCATCAACCGGCTGGTGCCGGGCGACCCGATCGTGGTCGAGACCCGGGACGCGTACTACACGTACGAGATGGCCTCGGTCCTGCCGCAGACGCCGCCGACGAACGTGTCGGTGCTCGAACCGGTCCCGAAGGGCTCCGGGTTCACCGCGCCGGGCCGGTACATCACGCTGACGACCTGCACGCCCGAGTTCACCAGCACCTACCGCCTGATCGTATGGGGCAGGATGGTCGACGAACGCCCCCGCGGCCAGGGCGCCCCGCCCGCGCTGGCCGCCCGCTGAGCCCGCAGCGGCTCTCCCGCCCGAAGGACGAACCGCAGTGCCCCCTACCGCACCGCCCCGGAACCGCAGCCTGCTCGCCGGGTTCCTGAGCCTGCTGGGCGAGTTCCTGATCACGGCAGGCCTGGTGCTCGGCCTGTTCGTGGCGTACTCGCTGTGGTGGACCAACGTCCTCGCCGACCGGCAGGCCTCCTCCCGCGGGGACGAGATCCGCCGCCAGTGGCTGAGCGCCCCCGCGGCCGGCGCCCCCGCCGAACCCGGCGCGCTGGACACGCAGGGCGGCGCCGGCTTCCTGCACGTGCCGGCGATGGGCGGCGGCGAGGTGCTGGTCAAGCGGGGCACGTCGCCCGAGGTGCTGAACCACGGCGTCGCCGGCTACTACACGGAGCCGGTGAAGTCGGCGCTGCCCTGGGAGGCCTCGGGCAACTTCGCGCTGGCGGCGCACCGCGACGGGCACGGCGCCAAGTTCCACGACATCCACAAGATCCGCAGGGGCGACGCGATCGTCTTCGAGACGCGGGACACCTGGTACGTCTACAAGGTCTTCGCGGAACTGCGGCAGACCTCCAAGTACAACGTCGACGTCATCGCCCCCGTGCCCAAGGAGTCGGGGAAGACCGCCCCGGGCCGCTACATCACCCTGACGACCTGCACCCCCGTCTACACCTCGAAGTACCGCTACGTGGTGTGGGGCGAGCTGGTGCGCACCGAGAAGGTCGACGCGAAGCGGACGCCGCCGGCCGAGCTGCGCTGACGCGGCCGCCGGCCCCGGCCGGCCACGGCCGGCACGCACGGAAGAGGCCCGGCCCCTCCCGCGAGGGAGGGGCCGGGCCTCTTCCGGTGCCGGGTGCCGGTCAGCGGCCGCCGGTCAGGCCTCCGAAGAAGCCGCCGCCCTGCTGGTTGCCGCCGGGCATGGTGAAGAGGTTCACCGCCGTGCCTGTCTGGACGGGCGAGCCGGCGTTCGGGTCGGAGCCCACGACCTGCGCCTTGTCGTCCGTCGGACCCGACAGCACCCGGCCGAAGGTCAGTCCCCGCGCCGCGAGTTCTTGCTTGGCCTGTTCGAGGGTCCGTCCGGCGAGGTTCGGGACCTGGGTCGGCTGTGCTCCTTTGCTGATCTGCACGTTGACCGTCGTCCCCGGGGCCAGCTGCTCGCCCGCCGGGTACTGCTGCTGGACGATCGTCTTCGGCGTCGCGCCCGGCGAGTCGACCTCGGTCGTGCTGCCCAGCTTCAGCTTCGCCCCGTTGAGCAGCTTGATCGCTTCCTCGCGGGTCTTGCCCATGATGTCCGGCATCGCCGTCTTGGCCGGCTCCTTGGCCACCGTCAGCGTGACCGGCGAGCCCTGCTGGGCCTGGGCGCCCGGCTTCGGGTTCTGCTCCAGCACCGTGCCGGGGGTCCGCTCGGAGTCCTGGAGCTTCTTCTCGACCTGGAACTTCTTGTCCTTGAGCGCCTTCTCCGCCTCCTCGAACGGCATGTTGAGGACATCGGGCAGGGACTGGAGCGGAGCACCGGCGGAGATCGTCAGCTTGACCACGGTGCCCTCGTCGACGCGGGCGTCGGGCGCCGGGTCCTGCTTGCAGACGTTGCCCTTGGGCTGCTCCGCGCAGGGCTCTTCGCCCGCCTTCTCCACCTTGAGGCCGACGTTGTCGGCGCTGCGCTGCGCCGCGTCGAAGGTCTGGCCGATCAGCTTGGGCACGGCGGGCCGGTTGTCGGCGCCGCCGCTGAAGAGGGAGCGGCCGATCAGGATCGCCCCGACCAGCACCAGTATTCCCGCCGTGACGAGCAGGATGGTCGAGGCGCGGCTCTTCTTCTGCTGCCGGCCGCGGCCGTGGCCCTGGTCGTAGCCGGGTCCCTGGTCCGGGTAGTAGCCGCCGTCGCCGCCCGGGGGCATCGGCGGCATCATCGACGTCTGGCCGGCGTCGGCCGGGCGCATGGCGGTGGTCGGCTGGTCGTACCCCTGCGGCCCGTAGGCGTGGTTCGGATCGGGGTAGCCGTAGCCGGCCGTGCCCATCGTCGCGGCGGCGGCGACCGGCTGGCCCTCCAGGCAGGCCTCGATGTCGGCGCGCATCTCGTCGGCCGACTGGTAGCGGTAGTCGGGGTCCTTGACGAGCGCCTTCAGCACGATCGCGTCCATCTCGGGCGTGATCTCGGGGTCGAAGTTCGACGGCGGCTGGGGCTCTTCGCGTACGTGCTGGTAGGCGACCGCCACGGGGGAGTCGCCGATGAACGGGGGCCGCACGCACAGCAGCTCGTAGAGCAGGCAGCCCGCGGAGTAGAGGTCGGAGCGCGCGTCGACCTGCTCGCCCTTGGCCTGCTCCGGGGAGAGGTACTGGGCGGTGCCGATGACGGCCGCGGTCTGGGTCATGGTCATGCCCGAATCGCCCATGGCGCGGGCGATGCCGAAGTCCATGACCTTGACCTGGCCGGTCCGGGTGAGCATGACGTTGGCGGGCTTGATGTCGCGGTGGACGATGCCGGCGCGGTGCGAGTACTCCAGCGCCTGGAGGATGCCGATCGTCATCTCCAGCGTGCGCTCGGGCAGCAGCTTCCGCCCGGAGTGCAGGAGTTCGCGCAGGGTCGAGCCGTCGACGTACTCCATGACGATGTACGGGATGGAGATGTTGTCGACGTAGTCCTCGCCGGTGTCGTAGACCGCGACGATCGCCGGGTGGTTGAGCGAGGCCGCCGACTGGGCCTCGCGCCGGAACCGGGCCTGGAAGGACGGGTCTCGGGCCAGGTCGGCGCGCAGGGTCTTGACGGCGACGGTACGGCCGAGCCGGGTGTCGTGGGCGAGGTAGACCTCGGCCATGCCACCGCGGCCGAGCACGTGGCTCAGCTCGTACCGGCCGCCGAGGCGACGCGGCTCTTCCATAACGTTCCAGCCCTCTCCGTCAGTCCCGACCGCACCCGTGTGTGGTCCGGCGGTGTGCTGTTCGCGCAAAGGCTACCGGCCGATCCTCGGTGATCGGTTGGCGGCCACAGCCTGATACCGGACCGGTACAGTGCGCGCGCTCGGCGGCGCCGCCGGCGGTCCGGTCCGCCGCGGCGGCCTTCCCGCCCCGCGGCGGTCCTTCCATTGTCCGTGCCGTCGACCGGTCCACCGCGTCCGTCAGATCTTGCTCTTCAGGACGGCCTCCATCACGGCCTTGGCGACCGGGGCGGCCAGGCCGCCGCCGCTGATGTCCTCGCGGTCCGCCCCGCTGTCCTCGATGACGACGGCGACGGCGACCGGGGAGCCGCCGTCCGGGTTCTGGACGTAGGAGATGAACCAGGCGTAGGGGCGCTTCTTGTTCCCCTCGCCGTGCTGCGCGGTGCCGGTCTTGCCGCCGACGGTGACGCCCTTGATCCTCGCGGGCTTTCCGGTGCCGTTCTCGACGACGTCGACCATCGTCTGCTGGATCTTCTGCGCGTTCGCGGCGGAGAGCGGGCGGCTCATCTCCTGCGGCTCGTGCTTCTCGACCACGTCGAGGTTGGGCGCCGTCAGCTGGTCCACCATGTACGGCTTCATCAGCTTGCCGTCGTTGGCGATGGCCGCGGTCACCATGGCCATCTGCAGCGGGGTGGCCGCGGTGTTGAACTGGCCGATGGAGCTCTGGGCGTTGCCGTCGCGGTTCATCGTCTTGTCGTAGACGCTCGCGAAGGCGCGTACCGGAGTGTCGATCTTGTCGTTGTTGAAGCCGAACTTCTCGGCCGTCTGGACCATCTTGTCGCGGCCGACCTTGTCGCCGAGGTTGGCGAAGACCGAGTTGCAGGAGACGCGCATCGCCGCGAGCAGGCTGGCCTTCTCGCAGCCCGTCGCGTGGTTGACCATCGGGGTCCGGGTGCCCGGCAGGATGTAGGGCTCCGGGGTGTCCGTCGGCTCGTTGACGTCCTTCACGACGCCGTGCTCCAGCGCGGCGGCCGCGGTGACGACCTTGAAGGTGGAGCCGGGCGGGTACGTCTCGCGCAGGGCGCGGTTGACGAGCTTCTTGTCCTCGCCGTCCTTCAGCTCGACCCAGGCCTTCTCGTCCGTCTTGGAGTTGCCCGCGAAGGTGCCCGGGTCGTACGACGGGGTGCTGACCAGGGCCAGGATCGCGCCGGTGCGCGGGTCGATGGCCGCGACCGCGCCCTTCTTGTTGTCGAGCGCCCGGTAGGCGGCCTCCTGCACGTCCGGCATGAGCGTGGTGACGACGTTGCCGCCGGCCTTCTTCTCGCCGGTGAACATGCCGATGGTGCGGTCGAAGAACAGCCGGTCGTCGTTCCCGGTGAGGATCTTGTCCTCCAGGGCCTCCAGCTGCGTGGACCCGAAGGCCTGCGAGGCGTAGCCGGTGACCGGCGCCCACAGCGGTCCGTTGACGTAGGTCCGCTTGTACTTGTAGTCGCTGCCGTCGGTGGCCGTCGAGCCGGTGATGGCCTGGCCGCCCTTGACGATGATGTTGCCGCGCTGGATCGCGTACTGGGCGATCTGGACCCGGCGGTTCTCCTTGCGGGTGCTGAGCTCCTCGGCCTGCACGTACTGCAGCCAGTTCGTGCGCACGAGCAGGGCGAGGACCAGCAGCCCGCAGAAGATCGAGATGCGGCGCAGCGGCTTGTTCATGACGGGCGGACCACCTGGGTCATCTCGGAGTCGGGGGACGGCGCGGGGGCGGGAGCGGGGCGGCGCGCGGTGTCGCTGATCCGGATGAGGATGCCGATCAGGGCCCAGTTGGCGAGGACGGACGAACCGCCGGACGCGAGGAAGGGCATGGTCATGCCGGTCAGCGGGATGAGTCCCATGACGCCGCCGGCGACCACGAAGATCTGGAGCGAGAAGGCTCCGGACAGGCCGATGGCGAAGAGCTTGCCGAACGGGTCGCGGGCGGCCAGTGCGGTGCGCACACCGCGCTCGATGATCAGGCCGTAGAGGAGGAGGAAGGCCATCACGCCGGAGAGCCCGAGCTCCTCGCCGACCGTGGAGAAGATGAAGTCGGAGTTCGCGGCGAAGCCGATCAGGTCCGAGTTGCCCTGGCCCCAGCCCGTGCCGAGGACGCCGCCGGAGCCGAAGCTCATGATCGACTGGCCGACCTGCTCGCAGGCGCCCGAGGTGGTGTAGCAGCCGAAGGGGTCGAGCCAGGCGTTGACGCGGGCCTGGACGTGGCTGGCGAAGGTGCCGACGACGACGGCGCCGCCGACGCTCATCAGCAGGCCGATCACGATCCAGCTGGTCCGCTCGGTCGCCACGTACAGCATGATCACGAACATGCCGAAGAAGAGCAGCGAGGTGCCGAGGTCGTTCTCGAAGACGAGGATGAGCAGGCTCATCGCCCAGATCATCAGGATCGGGCCGAGGTCGCGGCCGCGCGGCAGGTAGAGGCCCATGAAGCGGCGGGAGGCCAGGGCCAGGGCGTCGCGCTTGACCATGAGGTAGCCGGCGAAGAAGACCGCGATGACGATCTTGGCGAACTCGCCCGGCTGGATGGAGAAGCCGGCGACGCTGATCCAGATCTTCGCGCCGAAGACGTCCGCGCCGAGGCCCGGGATGACCGGCAGGATCAGCAGGACGAGCGCGGCGGCCATCGAGATGTACGTGAACCGCTGGAGCGTGCGGTGGTCCTTCAGGAGCAGCAGCACCGCGACGAACAGGGCGATGGCCACCGCGGTGTACATCATCTGGCGCGGCGCCGACTCCGAGAACGCGCCGAAGCTCCGCTTGGCCAGGTTCTGGAGCCGCTCCGACTGGTCGAGCCGCCAGATCAGCACGCAGCCGAGGCCGTTGAGCAGGGTGGCGATCGGCAGCAGCAGCGGGTCGGCGTACTTGGCGTAGCGGCGTACGACGAAGTGGGCGAGGCCCGCCAGGACGGCGAGGCCGCCCCCGTAGGCGAGCATGCCCGGGGGCAGCTCCCCGTGGATCGCGAGACCCACGTTGGCGTAGGCGAAGATCGGGATGACCACGGCGAACACGAGCAGCATGAGCTCGGTGTTCCGCCGGCTCGGCAGCTCGATGGCACCGATGGTGGTCGTGTTGGTGACAACGCTCATGGTGTGGCAGGCCCCCTGTGCCCGCGTGGGTCTACTGCTTCTGGCACTGGCCGACCAGCTGCTGCTCCTCGGGAGTCAGGCTGGGGCCGGGTGTCGGGCTGTTCTGCGCCTCGGCCTTGCGGCGCTCCTCTTCCTTCTTGCACGCGGCGACCTGGGTGCCGAGTTCATCGACCTTCTTGCGGGCCCCGTCGAGGCTGGTCTCGCCGATGGTGTCCTCCACCAGCTTCCGCTTGAAGGGCGGCAGGTACTTCAGTTCGATGTCGGGGCGGTCGGTCTCCACCTTGGAGAGCTGCAGCGGCCCCAGATTCTGGCTGATGCCGCGGAAGAGCGCCACGTGGTCGCCCTTGACGCCGATGTAGTACTGCGTCTGCGTCCAGCGGTGGGCCGCGTAGAGGCCGCCGCCGACGACGCCGGCGACGAGCAGCAGGAGCAGGGTGCGGGTGGTCCACTTGCGCCCTTTGCCGCGGCGCCTGCGGGGGTTGTCGTACCCGTCGTCGAAGGCGGCGCCGTCGTCGTAGGGCTCGGGGTCGCCGAAGCTGCCGTACGCGCCCCCGGACTGGCTCTGGTCGGGGTAGCCGTAGCCGGGGGCGTCGCCGCTGCCGGGCGGCCCGAAGGCGCCGGCGGGCGGGGGAGCCTGCCGGCCGAGGCCGGCGGCGCGGCCCGCGGGGGTCTGCATGGCGCCGCCGTCGAAGAGCTGGTGCTGGTTCTCGGCGACCGCGCCGACGACGACCGGGGTGTCGTTCAGCTGGGCGGCGAGCGTGTCGCCGCTGTCGGTGTCGAGGACGTCGGCGACGATGCAGGTGATGTTGTCCGGTCCGCCGCCGCGCAGGGCGAGCTGGATCAGGGACTGCACCGTCTCGTGCGGCCCGTGGTAGTCGGCGAGGGTCTCCTCCAGGGTCTGGTGGGAGACGACGCCGGAGAGGCCGTCGGAGCAGATCAGGTAGCGGTCGCCGGCCCGGACCTCGCGGATCGACAGGTCGGGCTCGACGGTGTCGCCGCTGCCCAGGGCCCGCATGAGCAGCGAGCGCTGCGGGTGGGTGGTGGCTTCCTCTTCCGTGATGCGGCCCTCGTCGACGAGGCGCTGCACCCAGGTGTGGTCCTGCGTGATCTGCGTCAGGACGCCGTCGCGCAGCAGGTACGCGCGGGAGTCGCCGACGTGGACCAGGCCGAGCCGCTGGCCCGTCCACAGCAGGGCGGTCAGCGTGGTGCCCATGCCTTCGAGCTGGGCGTCCTCCTCGACCATGATGCGCAGCTGCTCGTTGGCGCGCTGCACGGCGGAGCCGAGGGAGGTGAGGATGTCGGAGCCCGGGACGTCGTCGTCGAGCTGCACGAGCGAGGAGATCACCTCGGAGCTGGCGACCTCGCCGGCGGCCTGGCCGCCCATGCCGTCGGCGACCGCGAGGAGGCGCGGGCCGGCGTACCCGGAGTCCTCGTTGCCCTCCCGGATCATGCCCTTGTGGGATCCGGCGGCGAACCGCAGGGACAGACTCATGTGCACCTGCCCTGTCGACGCCTGGTCGGGGTACAGCCGGTCTCGAGCCACACTGCCCACCCTCCGGTCGGGAGCGCGCTCGGGTCCGTGCCCCGGGCGGGACGGACTGCCGCGGCTCGCTCGCTCCGCTCGCTCATTCTCGTACTACTTCCGCAGCTCGATGACGGTCTTGCCGATGCGGATCGGGGCGCCCGGCGGGATGGGCGTCGGGGTGGTCAGCCGGGTCCGGTCGAGGTACGTGCCGTTCGTGGACCCGAGATCCTCGACGATCCACTGGCCGTCACGGTCGGGGTAGATCCTGGCATGGCGGCTGGAGGCGTAGTCGTCGTCCAGCACGATCGTGGAGTCGTGCGCCCGGCCGAGCGTGATCGTCTGGCCCGCCAGGGCGACCGTGGTGCCGGTCAGCGTGCCCTCGGAGACGACGAGCTTGGTGGGCGCGCCCCGGCGCTGGCGCTGCTGCGGGGGCCCGGCGGCCTGGCGGCCGGCCGCCTGCGGCGCGGAGCCGCCGCCGCGGCGCGAGCCGCGCTGCGTGACGCGCGTACCGAAGAGGTCGCTGCGGATGACCTGGACGGCCACGATGACGAACAGCCACAGAACGGCCAGGAAACCCAACCGCATGACCGTCAGGGTCAGCTCTGACATTGCCCCCGCTTCACCCTTCGGCTTGCCGGTAAATGATGGTGGTGCTGCCCACGACGATCCGCGAGCCGTCGCGGAGCGTAGCGCGGGTGGTGTGCTGCCCGTCCACCACGATGCCGTTGGTGGACCCGAGATCCTGGATCGTCGAGGGCGTTCCGGTCCGGATCTCGCAGTGCCGGCGCGAGACGCCGGGGTCGTCGATCCGCACGTCGGCCTCGGTGCTTCGGCCGAGTACGAGCGTCGGGCGGGAAATCTGGTGGCGGGTGCCGTTGATCTCGATCCAGTGGCGCCGCGGGCCGCCGCCGGGGGCGGCGGGCCCGGCCGGGGCGCCGGGCCGGTGGCCGGGGGCGCCCGGCGGCGGCCCGGCCGGCATGGGCGGCGCGGCGACCGGCGGGTAGCCGTAGCCGCCCGGCTGGTTCTGCGGCGACGGGGGCTGGGAGGTGCTGGCGGCCAGGGTCCGGCTGCGGACCCGGTAGAGGCCGGTGTCCAGGTCCTCGGCCTTCTCCAGGTGGACCTTGATCGGGCCCATGAAGCTGTAGCGCTGCTGCTTGGCGTAGTCGCGGACGAGGCCCGCGAGCTCGTCGCCGAGCTGTCCCGAGTACGGGCTCAGGCGCTCGTAGTCGCCGGTGCTCAGCTCCACGATGAAGTCGTTGGGGACGACCGTCCGCTCACGGTTCCAGATCGTGGCGTTGTTGTCGCACTCCCGCTGGAGGGCGCCGGCGATCTCGACGGGCTGGACCTCGGACTTGAAGACCTTGGCGAAGGTGCCGTTCACCAGACCTTCGAGTCGCTGCTCGAACCGCTTCAGAACTCCCATGGGGCACCTCCTCCGTCGCTGTCGCCCTGTACTGCTTACTGATCGTATCCACGCGTGGCGGATTCGGGTGGTTCCCCCTGGGACCTGTGCGGACGAGTGTTGGTCCTCACAAGGGATCGTAGGGGTGCGCAAGGGACAGTGTCCCGCACCCGGAGTGCTGTGCGGGAGGGGCGTTCCCGGTCGCCTCCCGGGTGCCCGCGGAAAGCGATGTGAATCCACCCCCGATGACGTGCTAATGTTTCGACGTCGCCAGGGGGACGGACCGAAAGGGAAGAACCACTGGGACGCCGCTCGGGCGAGTGGCGGAACGGCAGACGCGCTGGCTTCAGGTGCCAGTGTCCTTCGGGACGTGGGGGTTCAAATCCCCCCTCGCCCACTGACAGAACCCCCGGTTCGGAGAAATCCGCACCGGGGGTTCTTTCGTCGTGCCCACAACTCCGTGTGACGCGGCCGACTTTCGTCGGCCGGAACGCGACGAAAGAGGGCGGTGCCGTGCCCGCGCGCATGTCTAGGGTCTTCGCGTGGATGTGACGGCGAAGACACGTGCGGGCCTGCGGTGGCTGCGGGGCCCCGACCCCTGGACCGGGCGGATGCTCGCGGCCGACCTGGCGCTGGCCGCCGGCGTCGCGCTGCTCGGCCTCGGGGTGGAGGAGCTCGACAGCGGCGGTCCGGTGCGCATGGCGCTCGGCGCCGCGGCGGTGTTCCCGCTCGTTCTGCTGCGCCGCCGGCTGCCCGCGGCGACCCTCGTCGCCGCGGCGGCCGTCGGCCCCTTCCTGCCGGGCACGGTGCTGGTCACCCTCCCGCTCGGCTGGTCCGCGGGCCGCCGGATCGTCGGTGCGGGGCGGGCGCTCGCGGCGTTCGTCCTCGCCTTCCTCGCCTCCGTCGGCTTCGGCGTCATCGAACAGTGGGCGGGCATGCGGCCGCTGCTGGTCGTCGTCTTCACCACGCTGATGTTCCTGGTGACGACCGTCATGCCCGGCCTCGCCAGCCGGTACTGGTCGCAGCGCCGGACCCTGCTGCAAGCCCTGCAGGAGCGCAACGGGCAGCTCCTGCGGGAGCGGGCGATGGTCGCCGGCCAGGCCCGGCTGCGCGAACGGCAGCGGATCGCCCAGGACATGCACGACAGCCTGGGCCACCAGCTCGCCCTGATCTCGGTGCACACCGGCGCCCTGGAGGTCGACCCGGAGCTCACCGACCGCCAGCGCGAGGCCGTCGGCGTGCTGCGGCAGGCCTCGGTGTCCGCCATGCACGAACTGCGCGAGGCCGTCGGCATCCTGCGCGACGGCGTGGAGGCGCCCGCCCCGGTCGAGGAGGCGCAGCCCGCCGCCCGCGGGGTCGCCGGCATCGCCGGGATCGTCGAGGCGGCGCGCAGTGCGGGCACCGACGTGCGGCTGGGCACGGCGGGCCGGCCCCGGCCGCTGGCCGCGGCGTGCGACCACGCCGCGTACCGGATCGTGCAGGAGGCGCTGACGAACGCGTACAAGCACGCCCCTGGTGCGCCGATCGCGGTCGAGCTGCGCTACGAGGACGACTCCCTGGTCGTGGAGGTCGCCAACGGGCCGGCCCCCGCGGCGGGAGCCGGTGCGGTGGTCTCCGGCGGGCAGGGGCTCACCGGCCTGCGGGAGCGGGCCCGGCTCGTCGGCGGGATGGTGCACGCCGGGGCGACCGAGGACGGCGGCTTCCGGATCGCAGGCGTGCTGCCGTACGGGGCGGAGCCGGCCGGGGCCGAGGACGCCGCCGACGACTTCGGCCAGCAGGAGCGGGGGCTCGCCGGTGCGCCGCCGATGGACTGGGCGGCCGTCGACCGGGAGCTGGCCGTGCGGGGGCGCAGCCGGTTCGGCGGGCTCGCACTGGGCTGCGGCATAGCGGTGGCGTCCCTGGTGGCGCTCCTGATCGTGTTCGCCGCCATGGTCGCCCTGTTCATAGGGTCGGCGAACAGCGCCATGATCAGCCGGGCGGACTACGACCGGGTGCGCGTCGGCGAATCCGAGCAGTCGGTACGGGACCGGCTGCCCGACGGGGACAGCTTCCTGACGGACGGCCTGGACCGGAAGGGGCCGCCGCGGCCCGAGGGCTCGGAGTGCCTGGCCCTGATGTCGGCCGACGACTCGGACTTCGGCACCGATACGGTTTTCCGGTTCTGCTTCAAGGACGGCAAGCTCGTCGACAAGCAGTCGTACGAGGCCGAGCAGTAGGAGCACGGGTGACAGCCAAGGTGATCCGCGTCGTGATCGCTGACGACGAGCCGCTGATCCGGGCGGGGATCAGGATGATCCTGACCTCGGACCCGGCGATCGAGGTCGTGGCGGAGGCGTCCGACGGCCGGCAGGCGGTGGATCTCGCCCGCGCCCACACGCCCGACGTGGTGCTGCTGGACATCCAGATGCCGGTGATGGACGGCCTGACCGCGCTCGGCGAGCTGCGCCGGGCCGCCCCCGAGGTGCGGGCGCTGGTCCTGACGACCTTCGGGGAGAAGGAGAACGTGCTGCGGGCGCTCGGCCAGGGCAGCGCCGGGTTCCTGCTGAAGGACTCGGCGCCGGGCGAGCTGATCGGCGCGGTCCGGGCGGCCGCCGCGGGCGACGCCTACCTCTCGCCGGGGGCGACCCGTCACGTCGTGGACCAGCTGGCCACGGGCCGGGCCGCAGCCCGCAGCGAGGAGGCGCGGCGGCGGATCGCCGAGCTGAGCGAGCGGGAGTGCGGGGTGCTGGCGCTGCTCGGCGAGGGGCTGTCCAACGCGGACGCCGGCCGCCGGCTGCACATGAGCGAGGCGACGGTGAAGACGTACGTCAGCCGGATCCTGTCGAAGCTGGGCTGCGAGAACCGGGTCCAGGCGGCCCTGCTGGCCAGGGACGCCGGGCTGTAGGTAGGTTCGCCGGAATCGGAAGGCAACGGGACCGCGGCGGACTGCGGCGGTCGGGGCGGGGGCACGGATGACGGTGGCGGAGCAGTACGCGGCGGGGGCGGGCCTTGCCGCCTCGGTGCTCGGGGCGGCGGACGGCGGACGGATCCCGGCCGTGCGCGGTTTCGCGCCGCGGCACGAGGCGGGCTCGCCGAAGCAGACCGGCAAGGCGCTGCGCGACCGCGTCCCGCGGTCCGCGCACGCCCGGTTCGAGCCGCCCGCCGGACGGCCCGACGCGGTACAGGCCGTGGAGGAGTCCAACGCCGGGCGGGTGGCCGCGCTGACGCCGATACGGGTGGGCCGGATGGCCGCGAACCCGTTCGCGTTCCTGCGCGGTGCGGCCGGGCTGATGGCGCACGACCTGTCCGCCGGGCCGGTGACCGGGATCGGCGCCCAGATCTGCGGCGACGCGCACGCGGCGAACTTCGGGCTGTACGGCGACGCCCGCGGCGGGCTCGTCATGGACCTCAACGACTTCGACGAGACCGTCTTCGGCCCGTGGGAGTGGGACCTGAAGCGGCTGGCGACCTCGCTCGTCCTGGCGGGCCGTGTGGCCGGCGCGGACGAGGACGCCTGCCGCGCGGCCGCCCTCGACGCGGTCGGCGCCTACCGGCGCACCCTGCGGCTGCTGGCGAAGCTGCCCGCGCTGGACGCGTGGAACGCCATCGCGGACGAGGAGCTCGTCTCGCACGCCGACGCCCGCGACCTGCTGGGCACGCTCCAGCGGGTCATGGAGAAGGCCCGCAACAACACCTCCGCCCGGTTCGCCGCCAGGTCGACCGAGGAGGGCCCCGACGGCGGGCGGCGCTTCGTCGACGCCCTCCCGGTGCTGCGCCGGGTCGGGGACGCGGAGGCGGCCGCCGTGGCCTCGTCGCTCGACCCGTACCTGCGGACCCTCCAGGGCGACCGGCTGCCGCTGCTGGCCCGGTACGCGATCCACGACGTGGCCTTCCGGGTCGTGGGCACCGGGAGTGTCGGCACCCGCTCGTACGTGGTGCTGCTGGTGGACCACCGGGGCGAGGCGCTGGTGCTCCAGGTGAAGGAGGCGCGGCCGTCGGTGCTGCTGCCGCACCTGCCGGAGGTGGGCTTCGCCGCCCGGGCCGAGGAGCACGAGGGCCGGCGGGTGGTGGCCGGGCAGAAGCGGATGCAGGTGGTGTCCGACATCCTGCTGGGCTGGACCACCGTGGAGGGGCGCCCGTACCAGGTGCGGCAGTTCCGCAACCGCAAGGGGAGCGTGGACCCGGCGGCGCTGACCGCTGCCCAGCTCGACGACTACGGCCGGATGACCGGCGCCCTGCTGGCCCGGGCGCACACCCACACGGCCGATCCGCGGCTGCTGTCCGGCTACTGCGGCAAGAACGGCGAGCTGGACGAGGCGGTCGCCGCGTTCGCGGTGGCCTACGCGGACCGCAGCGAGGCCGACCACGCCGACCTGGTGGCTGCGGTGCGGGCGGGGCGGATCGCCGCGGAGTCCGGCGTCTGAGGCCGGCGCCGCGGCCGTTGCCGTTGCCGTTGCCGCTGCCGGCCCGGCGCCGGGGCGCCGGGGCGCGGCGTCCGTCCGGGTCACGGTCGCGGACCGATGTTCCACGTGAAACATCGGTCCGGGCGCCCCGGCCTTAGGCTGGCCGGGTGAGCGAGCAGCAGACTGAGGAAACCGCCGCCGGGCACCCCGGCGGCGCCGACGGCGCCGGCGACGGCGGTGCGGCCGGCGGCGAGCGGCCCGAGGCCCGCCTGGAGCGGGCCGTGCGGGCGGCCGAGCAGGCGCTGATCGAGTTCGAGATCGCGGTCGAGACCTTCCGGGTCGAAGTGGAGAACTTCTCCCGGCTGCACCACCAGAAGCTCGGCCCGATGTACACGCGCCTCGACGAGCTGGACGCGCTGATCGCGGAGGCCCGCGCCGCCCGCACCGGCGACGAGGAGGACCTGCGGCTGGCCCGCGAGGCCCGGTCGCTGGTGATGCCGATGCCGGGCGTCGAGGAGCTCTTCCACGACTGGATGGACTCCGACGGCATCTCCGACGACGCCGCCGCGATGCTCACCGACCGGCCGGTGCGCCCGCCGCAGCGGGTGCGGCCCACGGAGGAGGTCCGCCGCCTCTACCGCGACCTGGTCCGCCGGGCGCATCCCGACCTCGCGCAGGACGACGCCGAGCGGGAGCGCCGCGACGCCTTCATCGCGCGGGTCAACGCCGCGTACGGGCGCGGCGAGGAGCAGCAGCTGCGCGAGCTGGCCGCCGAGTGGGAGGCCGGCCCGGCCGCCGCCCGGACGCAGGGGTACGGCGAGAGCGAGGAGCTGTACGCCCGCCTGGAGTGGCTGGCGCAGCGCAAGGAGCTGCTGTCGGTGGTGGCCCGTGAGCTGGAGGACAGCGCGATCGGCGCCATGCTGCGGATGGCGCCCGAGGACCCGGACGGGCTGCTCGACGAGATCGCCGAGCAGCTGCTCGCGCAGGTCTCCGAGAAGGAGGCCCTGCTGGCGGAGCTGGCCGACCGGCCGTAGCGGGGCCGCGGGGGCCTCGGGCTCGGCTAAGTTGGGAGGCCGGACCTGTGACGAGAGAAGGCGACGTATGAACTTCGGGCCGCTTCCCTCGGTGGACGCCGCCGCGGTGCCCGCCGAAGGGTTTGTCCTGGACGTCCGCGAGGACGACGAGTGGGCCGCGGGCCACGTCGAGGGCGCGCTGCACATCCCCATGAGCGACTTCGTGGCCCGCTTCGGCGAGCTGACGGAGGCCGTCGAGGACGGCCGCCGGGTGCACGTGGTGTGCCGTGTCGGCGGGCGCTCCGCCCAGGTGACCCAGTACCTGGTCCGCCAGGGCATCGACGCGGTCAACGTCGACGGCGGCATGCAGGCCTGGCAGGGCGCCGGCCGCGCGATGGTGACGGAGACCGGGGCCGACGCCTTCGTGCTCTAGGGCACGCGCCACGCAGGCTCCGGAGGAGGCGGCCTGGGCTCCTGCGGGCTCAGGAGAGCGGGTGGGCGGCCAGCAGGTCGCCCAGTTCCTCCTCGTGGGCGGCGGCCGGCCCGAGCTGGAGCTCCAGCTGCTTGGCCCAGGCGTGGTAGCGGTGCAGCGGGTAGCCGGTGTCGGCGCCGAAGCCGCCGTGCAGGTGCTGGGCGGTCTGGACGATGCGGCGCACGCCCTCCGACGCCCAGATCTTCGCGACGGCGAGGTCGCCGGCCGCGGGCAGCGGGCCGCCGGCCCCGTCGGTGTCGAGGCGCCAGGCCGCCTGCCAGAGGACGGCCTCCATCGCACGCAGGTCGACGTAGCGGTCGGCGGCCTGCACGGCGACCGCCTGGAACGTGGCGACCGGGAAGCCGAACTGCTCGCGCTGCGAGGTGTACCGGCTGGTCATGCCGAGTACGGCGGAGCCGGCGCCGAGGGCGAGCGCGCACGTCCCGAGCGTGAGGAGCCGGCGCAGCCGCTCCCACGCCTGCGGGGCCCGGAGGAGGTGCGCCGCGGGGATGCGCACGCCGTTCAGGGTGAGTTCCGCGAGCCGCTCCCCGCTGGTGGAGAACTGGTCGGCGAGGGCGAGGCCCTGCGCGCCGCGCGGTACCAGGGCGAGTACCGCCGCCCCGCCGCCGGTGTGCGCCGGTACGGCGGTCCAGTCCGCGCCGTGCGCCCAGGGGACGGCGGTCTGTACGCCGTCCAGCACCCAGTCGGCGCCGTCGCGGCGGGCGGTGACGGCGAGCTCCGCCGGGTCGTGGCCGGTGCGGCCGTGGGCGGCGGCGGTCAGGACGAGCCTGCCCGTGCCGGCGCCGGGCAGCAGAGCGGCGGCCAGTTCGGGGTCGGCGTGGGCCTGGACCGCCGCGGCGGTCGCGCAGTGCTCCAGCAGCGGCACCCGGGCAAGCACCCTGCCCGCCTCGCGCAGCACCAGGCACAGGGCGGTGGCGCCGAGGCCCGCGCCTCCGTGCTCCTCGGCCAGCACCAGGCCGAGGAGGTCCGCGGCCGCCAGGCGGGACCACAGGGTTCGGTCGAAGTCGTCCGCGACGGCGCCGGGGACCAGGGCCGGACTGGGCACCCCGTCCGGTGCGGTGTCCGCGAAGACGGCTGCGGCCGCCTCCTCGGCGGCCTGCTGCTCCTCGGTGAAGGTGAAGTCCACTGCCCGTCCTCCCGATGCGCCGGAACCCGCCCCGATATCTGACGGAGCGTCAAGATAGGGCAGGTTCCGGCAATTGGACAGGCCGCGGGCGGCGGCGGAGCGTCAGCGGTCGAAGTCGATCTCGACTTCCTCCGTCAGCGCGTGCGACTGGCAGGCCAGCACGAACCCGGCTTCCGTCTCCTCGGCCTCCAAGGCGAAGTTCCGGTCCATCCGGACCTCGCCCGAGACCACGAACGCGCGGCAGGTGCCGCAGACGCCGCCCTTGCAGGCGTACGGCGCGTCCGCCCGGTTCCGCAGGACCGTGTCGAGGAGGGACTCGCCTGCCTGCACGGGCCAGGTGCCGGCGCGGCCGTCCAGGCGCGCGGTGACCCGGCCGTGGGCCGGCGCCGCGGCGGCGGCCGCGGGCGCGGCGGGCGCCGCGGCGTCCTCGACGTGGAAGACCTCCTCGTGGATCCTGGTGCGGACCACGCCCAGCGAGCCGAGGGCCCGCTCCGCCTCGACGACCAGGCCGTACGGACCGCACAGGTACCAGCCCGTCACCTCGGCGACGGGCAGCAGCGCCGGCAGCAGGCCCGTCAGGCGCTCCTGGTCGAGCCGGCCCGACGGCAGGCCCGCCTCCTGCTCCTCGCGGGAGAGCACCGTCACCAGCTGGAAGCGGTCCGGGTAGCGGTCCTTGAGGTCGGCGACCTCCTCCAGGAACATCGTCGAGGCGGCCGTGCGGTCGCTGCGCACCAGGCAGAACCGGGCGTCGGGCCGGGCCGCGAGCAGCGTCGCCGCGATGGACAGCACCGGGGTGATGCCGCTGCCGCCGACGACGGCCGCGTAGTGGGCGCCTGCGGGGGCGGCCGCCGGGTCGAGGACGAAGCGCCCGGCCGGGACCATCACCTCCAGCACATCGCCGGCGGCGGCCTCCTTGTGCGCGAAGGTGGAGAACTCGCCGCCCTCCACCAGGCGGACGCCCACCCGGAGCGACGCCGGGCCGGGCCCGGCCGGGTCGGGGGCCGGGGAGCAGATCGAGTACGTGCGCCGGACCTCGGCGCCGCCGGGGGCGGTGCGGCGCAGCGTCAGGTGCTGGCCGGGAGCGTGCCGGTAGGCGTCGCGCAGCTCCTCGGGGACCGACAGCGTCAGCGCCACGGAATCGTCGGTGAGCCGGTCGACCGCGGCCACCGCCAGCCGGTGGAAGGCGCCGTGGCGCGCGGGTCGCGCGGGGCTCGGCGCGGGCGCCGGCGTCGTCGCGGCCATCTACAGCTCCTTGAAGTGGTCGAACGGTTCGCGGCAGGCGGTGCAGCGGCGCAGCGCCTTGCACGCGGTGGAGGAGAAGCGGCTGAGCAGCTCGGTCTCGGTGGAGCCGCAGTGCGGGCAGCGCACCGAAAGGGCGACCGGCACCGGTCCGCCCGCGGCGTGCGGGCGGGGCGGGGCGATGCCGAACTCGGCGAGCTTGCGGCGGCCTTCGGCCGTGATGTCGTCGGTCGACCAGGCCGGGGAGAGCACCGTGCGGACCCGCACGTCGGGGATGCCGTGGCCGGCGAGGACGCGCTCGATGTCGGCGGACATCGCCTCGACCGCCGGGCAGCCGGTGTAGGTGGGGGTCAGGGTGACCTCGGCGTGGCCGTCCTCGTGCATCCGCACCCCGCGCAGGACCCCGAGGTCGGCGAGGGTGAGCACGGGCAGCTCCGGGTCCGGGACGGAGCCGGCGAGGGCCGCCAGCTCCTCCTCCAGGCGGCTCGCGGTCGCGGCGCCGGATCCGGAGCCGGCGCCGGCCGGGCCGGTCACCACGACGCCCCCGGATGGCTGCGGTGCAGGTGCTGCATCTCGGCGAGCATCCTGCCGAACGGCTCGGTGTGCAGGCCCTGCCGGCCGGCTCCGGCCGCCCAGGCGCCGGTGCGCGGCCCCTCGGGGAGGGCGAGGCCGGCCCGCTCCAGCACCTCGGTCAGGGCGGCGAGCCAGCGGCCCTCCAGGGCCTCCCAGTCGATTCCGTCGAGCCCCTCGACCGGTTGGAACATCTCTCCGGTGAACTTCCACAGGGCGTCCAGGGCGGCCCGCATCCGGCGCCGGCTCTCCTCGGTGCCGTCGCCGAGGCGGAGCGTCCACTGCACGGCGTGGTCGCGGTGGTAGGCGGTCTCCTTGACGGCCTTCGCGGCCAGCCCGGCGAAGGGGCCGTCCCCGGCGGCGAGGTCCGTGTGCAGCTCGTGCTGGTACAGGCTGAAGTACAGCTGCCGGGCGATGGTGTGGGCGAAGTCCCCGTTCGGCTGCTCGACGAGCTGGAGGTTGCGGAAGGACCGCTCCTCGCGGAGGAAGGCCATCTCGTCCTCGTCGCCCGCCATGGACAGCAGGAAGCGGGCCTGGCCGAGCAGGTCGAGCGCGATGTTGGCGAGGGCGACCTCCTCCTCCAGCTCGGGGGCGTGGCCGGCCCATTCGCCGAGGCGGTGCGAGAGGACCAGCGCGTCGTCGCCGAGGGCGAGGGCGGCGGAGACGGTGGTGTCGGTGGCGGTCACAGGTGGCTCACCCCCTCCGGGATGTCGTAGAAGGTCGGGTGCCGGTACGCCTTGTCGGCGGCGGGCGCGAAGAAGGGGTCGCGCTCGTCCGGCGAGGAGGCGGTGATCTCGGCGGAGGGCACCACCCAGATGGAGACGCCCTCGCTGCGCCGGGTGTACAGGTCGCGGGCGTTGCGCAGGGCCATCTCGGCGTCCGGCGCGTGGAGGCTGCCCGCGTGCGTGTGCGACAGGCCTCGCCGCGAGCGCACGAACACCTCCCACAGCGGCCAGTTCTGCGTCATACCCGTGCCTCCTCGTTCCGTTCCGCCGCGGCCGGTGCCGCCGCGTGCTTGCGTGCGTAGGCCGCGGCGGCCTCGCGGACCCACGCGCCCTCCTCGTGCGCCCGGCGGCGCTGGCTCAGCCGCTGCTCGTTGCAGGGGCCGTTGCCCTTGAGGACGTCCCAGAACTCCGCCCAGTCGATCGGGCCGAAGTCGTAGTGCCCGCGCTCCTCGTTCCACTTGAGGTCCGGGTCGGGCAGGGTCAGGCCGAGGGTCTCGGCCTGGGGGACGGCGATGTCCACGAACCGCTGGCGCAGCTCGTCGTTGGAGTGGCGCTTGATCCGCCAGGCCATGGACTGCGCCGAGTGCGCCGATTCGTCGTCCGGCGGGCCGAACATCATCAGCGAGGGCCACCACCAGCGGTCCACCGCGTCCTGCGCCATCGCGTGCTGTTCCGGGGTGCCCTTCGAGAGGGCGAGGAGGAGCTCGAAGCCCTGCCGCTGGTGGAAGGACTCCTCCTTGCAGATGCGGACCATCGCGCGGGCGTACGGGCCGTAGGAGCAGCGGCACAGCGGGACCTGGTTGGTGATCGCCGCGCCGTCCACGAGCCAGCCGATCGCGCCGACGTCCGCCCACGTCAGCGTGGGGTAGTTGAAGATCGACGAGTACTTCTGCCGGCCGGAGTGCAGCTTGTCGAGCAGCTCGTCCCGGCTGGTGCCGAGGGTCTCGGCCGCGCTGTACAGGTACAGGCCGTGCCCGGCCTCGTCCTGCACCTTGGCCATGAGGATCGCCTTGCGGCGCAGCGAGGGCGCGCGCGTGATCCAGTTGGCCTCGGGCTGCATGCCGATGATCTCGGAGTGGGCGTGCTGCGCCATCTGGCGGACGAGCGAGGCGCGGTACTCCTCGGGCATCCAGTCGCGCGGCTCGACGCGCTCGTCGGCCGCGACCGCGGCGTCGAAGGCCGCCGCGAGCTGCGCCCCGAGGTCTGCCCCGAGGCCCGAGTCCTGCCCCGATTCCGGGGTCACTGCCACCATCCCGGCCCCCTGCCGAAGTCCTTTTACCGCCCGACCGACCGATCGTTCGGTTCATGCTCTTCAATGGTGAGACGGCGCCCCGTAGGGTGTCAACCTCTGAGGTCGACCCTGTGGACGGCGAAACGATCGGGGCAGGATGGAAGCGAACGCGCGCGAGGCCGCGGAGGAGCCCCTTCCACCCGACTCCCCGGGGCCCGTCCGCGCGCCCGGCATCGCGGGCCTCGGCACCCCCGGCCGCGTCGTCGCGACGGCGGCCCTCGCCGCCGTCGCCCTCGCCGCCTGCGCCCACCTCGCGGCCGTCTTCCTGCACGTCGCCCCCGCCAACACGCTCAGCAAGCGGCACGCGCCGGCCGTGGACGCCTGGATCTACCCCGAGTTCGAGCAGAACTGGAAGCTCTTCGCCCCCAACCCCCTCCAGCAGAACATCGCCGTCGAGGCGCGCGCCCAGGTCCGCACCCGCGACGGCGGCCTCGTCACCGAGGCGTGGCGCGACCTCTCCGCCGAGGACGGCAGGGCCATCCGGCACAGCCTGTTCCCGAGCCACACCCGCCAGAACGAGCTGCGGCGGGCCTGGGACTTCTTCACCGCCTCGCACGACGAGGAGGACCGGCCCGTCGGCGAGCGCGGCGGGCTCTCGGAGCAGTACCTGAAGCGGATCGCGCTGAACCGGCTGCGCGCCGCCCGCCCCGCCGACGGCGGCGAGATCGTCCGGGTCCAGCTGCGCTCCGCCACCCGCGCCGTCGCCGCCCCCGCGTGGAGCGGCGAGGAGACCGACACGCGCACCCACCACCGGGAGCTGTCGTGGTGGACGGTGTGAGAAGGGCCCGGGCCGCCGCCGGCCGCGCCCTGGCCCGCGCCACCGGGGAGGCGCTCGGCCCGTACCAGAGCGCCGTCGTCCGCATCGGCTTCGCGACGACCTGGCTCTGCTTCCTGCTGCGCGAGTTCCCCCACCGGCACGAGCTGTACGGGCCGGACGGCCCCTGGAGCTGGGAGCTGGCCCGCCGCCTCGTCGACTCCAACCACGCCTTCACCGTCCTGCTGTGGTCGGACTCCGCCCTGTGGTTCGAGGCCGTGTACGCGCTGTCGGTGGCGGCGAGCGCCCTGCTCGCCCTGGGCTGGCGGACCCGGGCGGTGTCCGCCGTGTTCGCGGCCGGGGTGCTGTCGCTGCAGAACCGCAGCGTGTTCATGGGCGACGGCGGGGACAACGTCATCCATTTGATGGCGATGTACCTGGTCCTGACCCGGTGTGCGCAGGTGTGGTCGCTGGACGCGCGCAGGGCGCGGCTCCACGGCTCGGCCTCCGCCGGGGCGGCCGGGCCGGTGCTGTGGGGCGTCCTCGGCGCCGTGTTCGCGTTCGGCACGGTGACCGGGCGGCTCGGCTACGGCTGGGTCGCAGCCCTCGCCGCCCTGTGGGTCGTCTGCGCCGTGTGGTGGATGGTCGACCGCCACGAGCCGCGCAGCGAGGCCCGGGCCGTCCTCGACGTCCTCGCGAACACGGTGCACAACGCAGGCATGCTCGTCATCGCGGCCGAGGTGTGCCTGATCTACGCGACCGCCGGCTGGTACAAGGTCCAGGGGTCCCGCTGGCAGGACGGCACCGCGCTGTACTACCCGCTCGGCCTCGACTACTTCAGCCCCTGGCCGGAGCTGTCGTCGCTGCTGGCGGGCAGCGGCACGCTGGTGATGCTGCTGACGTACGGGACGGTGGCGGTGCAGGTGGCGTTCCCGTTCACGGTCTTCCAGCGACGCGTGAAGAACGTCCTGCTCGCCGTGATGGTGCTGGAGCACGCGGGCATCGCGGTGCTGCTGGGGCTGCCGTTCTTCTCCATGGCGATGATCGCCGCCGACGCGGTGTTCCTGCCGACCGCGTTCCTGCTGTGGCTCGGGGCGCGGGCCGCGGGCATGCGCACCGGGGTCGGGCGGCGGCTGCGCCGGGCGCGGCCGGGCGGAGGGCCGGGCGCCGCGGGTCTCCCCCCGCAGCGGGCCCCCGGCGCCGAGGCGGGGCCCGGCCCCGGCTCCCCGCCGTCGGGTGCGCGGACCGCGGGGTGAGCGCGGCGCCGTAGGGTCGGGGCATGAGCGACGAGACGGTGCGGGAGTGGCAGGCGGGGCTGGAGCAGGACGGTCTCGTGCTGCTCGACGGGTTCCACGCCCTCAAGCACGCCCTGCGGTTCGGTGCGGACGTGCGGATCGCGGTGGCCCGAGACCCCGACGCCGCCCTCGCGCTGGCCGCGCAGCTCGCCCCCGACGTCCTCGGGGACGTACGGCGGCTGCTGCGCCCCGCCGACCTGCGCGGGCTCGTCGCCCGCGTGCACCCCACCGGGGTCGCCGCCCTCGCCGTACGGCCGGACGCGGCGCGGGGGCGGTCCCTGCTGGACCGGCGGCCGCGGAGCGCGCCCGTGGTCGTGCTGGACAACCCCCGCAACCTCGGCAACGTCGGAGCCGTGGTCCGGCTGGCCGCCGGCTTCGGCGCCACGGGCGTGGTGACCCGCGGCGACCTCGACCCCTGGCACCCCAACGTGGTCCGGGCCGGTGCAGGGCTGCACTACGCGACGACGGTGGACCGGGTCACCCTCGACACCCTGCCCGAGGGCCCCCTGTACGCGCTCGACCCCGAGGGCGAGGACATCCGCGCCCTCGCCCTCCCGGACGACGCCCTGCTGGCCTTCGGCTCCGAGCGCCACGGCATCTCGCCCGAGCTGCGCGCCCGCGCCGACCACCTGGTGTCGCTGCCGATGAGGCCCCAGGTGTCCAGCTACAACCTGGCCACCAGCGTGGCCATGTCCCTCTTCCACTGGGGCGGGCCCAAGGCCGGCTGAGCCGCCGGCCCTGCCCCGCCCCCGCCCCACGGCCGTCAGGCCTGGCGGCGGACCTCCACCATGCGGAACCGGTTCGCGACGAACGCCCCGTCGCACAGCGCCGCGTTCGCCGCGGGGTTGCCGCCCGAGCCGTGGAAGTCGGAGAACGCGGCGGTCTGGTTGACGTACACCCCGCCGGTCAGGTTCAGCGACAGCTGCGCCGACTCCTCCAGGCAGACCTCCTCGACGGCCCGCTCGGTGTCCGCCGAGGTCGTGTACGCGCCCACCGTCATGGCGCCCTTCTCGCGGACCGTGCGCCGCAGCAGCTCCAGCGCGTCCGCCGTGGAGTCCACGGCGACCGCGAAGGAGACCGGCCCGAAGCACTCGGAGAGGTAGGGCGCCGCGTCGTCCGACTTGGCCGCGTCCAGCTTCACCATGACCGGGGTGCGGACCACGGCGCCCGGGAAGTCGGGGTTCGCGACCTCGCGGGAGGCGAGCGCCACCTCGCCGAGCCCGGCCGCCGCCTCCAGGCGGGCCTTGACGTCCGGGTTGACCAGCGCGCCGAGCAGCGCGTTGGCCCGGGCGTCGTCCCCGAGGAGGCCGCCGACCGAGGCCGCGAGGTCCGCGACGACCTCGTCGTAGGTCTTGCGGCCGGCGTCGGTGTCGATGCCGTCGCGCGGGATGAGCAGGTTCTGCGGGGTCGTGCACATCTGGCCGCTGTACAGGGACAGCGAGAAGGCCAGGTTCGCCAGCATGCCCTTGTAGTCGTCCGTGGAGTCGACGACGACCGTGTTGACGCCGGCCTTCTCCGTGTAGACCTGCGCCTGGCGGGCGTTGGCCTCCAGCCAGTCGCCGAACTCCGTGGAGCCGGTGTAGTCGATCAGCTTGATCTCGGGGCGGACCGCGAGGGTCTTGGCGATGCCCTCGCCGGGGCGCTCGGTCGCCAGCGCCACCAGGTTCGGGTCGAAGCCCGCCTCCGCCAGGACCGTGCGGGCGACCTGCACGGTCAGGGCGAGCGGGAGGACCGCGCGCGGGTGCGGCTTGACCAGCACCGGGTTGCCCGTGGCGAGGGAGGCGAAGAGGCCCGGGTAGCCGTTCCACGTGGGGAAGGTGTTGCAGCCGATCACCAGGGCGATGCCGCGGGGGACGGCCTTGAAGGTCTTGTCCAGCCGGAGCGGGTCCCTCTTGCCCTGCGGCTTGGACCAGGCGGCCTCGCCGGGCACGCGGGTCTGCTCCGCGTACGCGTACGCCACGGCCTCCAGGCCGCGGTCCTGCGCGTGGGGGCCGCCCGCCTGGAACGCCATCATGAAGGCCTGGCCGCTGGTGTGCATCACCGCGTGCGCGAACTCGTGCGTCCGGGCGCTGATCCGGGCCAGGATCTCGATGCAGACCACGGCGCGCGCCTCCGGGCCGGCGTCCCGCCAGGCGGCCATGCCCGCCTTCATCGCGGGCAGCAGCACGTCCACGTCGGCGTGCGGGTACTCCACGCCCAGCTCCGGGCCGTACGGGGAGACCTCGCCGCCGGTCCAGCCGTCCGTCCCCGGCTGGTCCAGCTCCAGGCGGGTGCCCCGCAGCGCCTCGAAGGCCGCCAGGCCGTCGACCGGGGCGGTCTCGCCGTAGGCCTTCGGGTGCTCCGGGTGCGGGGACCAGTACGCGCGGCTGCGGATGGCCTCCAGCGCCTGGTCGAGGGTGGGCCGGTGCCGGGCGGAGAGCTCCGACAGGGCGGTCGTCTGGGGGCGGGTGGGCTCGGCGGCCATCAGGGACCAACTCCTCGTTGAGCCGGGCAAGATCGGACTGGATCGCGGGCTGGGTTCAGGCAAGGGCGGGTGAAGACGAGCAGACTGGAGTTAGAGTAACCGAACGATCGGTCGGGACAAGAGGGCCCGACCGGCCTGTGGACAACCCGGTGCGGGAGGATCAGGACATGACAGCAATCGAGCGGTCCCGCACCGTGGCGGTCGTCGGCGCGGGCACCATGGGCCAGGGAATCGCCCAGGTCGCCCTGCTGGCGGGCCACCGCGTCCTGGTCCACGACGTCAACGCCGGCCTCGCCGCCGACGCCGTCGGCATCGTCCGGGACCGCGTGGAGCGGATGGCGGCCAAGGGCCGCGTCGAGCGCGCCGAGGCCGCGGACGCGGCCGCCCGGATCGGATCCGCGGCCACCCTGGCCGACCTCGCGGACGCCGCACTCGTCATCGAGGCCGTCGTCGAGGACGCCGCGGTCAAGCGGGCGCTGTTCGCCGCGCTCGAGGAAGTGGTCGCCCCGGACGCGCTGCTCGCCACGAACACCTCCTCCCTCTCCGTCACCGAGCTCGCGGGGGGCCTCGCCCACCCGGGCCGCTTCCTCGGCCTGCACTTCTTCAACCCTGCCCCGCTGCTCCCGCTCGTCGAGGTGGTCAGCGGCTTCGCGACCGACCCGGCCGCCGCCGAGTCCGCGTACCGCACCGTCCTCGGCTGGGGGAAGACGCCGGTGCGCTGCGCCGACACCCCCGGCTTCATCGTCAACCGGATCGCCCGGCCCTTCTACGCCGAGGCCTTCGCGGTGTACGAGGAGCAGGGCGCGGACCCGGCCACGATCGACGCCGTGCTCCGCGAGTGCGGCGGCTTCCGGATGGGCCCCTTCGCGCTGACCGACCTGATCGGCCAGGACGTCAACGAGGCCGTCACCCGCTCCGTGTGGGAGTCCTTCCACCGCAGCCCGAAGTTCACCCCGTCGCTCGCGCAGCGCCGCCTGGTCCAGTCGGGCCGCCTCGGCCGCAAGTCGGGGCACGGCTGGTTCCCGTACGGGCCGGACGCGGAGCTCCCGCAGCCGCACACCGCCGGGCCCGAGGAGGCGCCGGAGAAGGTGACCGTCGTCGGCGACCTCGGGCCGGCCGCGGAGCTCGTGGACCTGATCGAGGAGGCGGGCGTGGCCGTCACGGCCGCCGGCAGCGGGGGCCCGTACATCCAGCTGCCCGGCGAGGGCCAGCTGGTCCTCGCCGACGGCAGGACGTCCGTCGAGTTCACCGACGTCGTCTACTTCGACCTCTCGCCGGACTACCGCGGCGCCACCCGGATCGCCCTGTCCGCCTCGGAGGACACGAGCGAGCGCACCCTCGCCGAGGCCGTCGGCCTCTTCCAGCGCCTCGGCAAGCAGGTCTCCGTCATCGGCGACGTGCCCGGCATGATCGTGGCCCGCACGGTCGCGATGCTGATCGACCTCACCGCGGACGCGGTCGCCCGCGGCGTGGCCACCGCCG
The DNA here is from genome assembly GCF_003949955.1 of Streptomyces sp. WAC05292. NCBI lineage: Bacteria > Bacillati > Actinomycetota > Actinomycetes > Kitasatosporales > Streptomycetaceae > Streptomyces > Streptomyces sp. WAC05292. The sequence goes on along the minus strand of NZ_RPSE01000010.1, from coordinate 10,379 downwards.
AGGACGTCGACACCGCGATGAAGCTCGGCGTGAACTACCCGCTCGGCCCCTCCGAATGGCAGCGGCGCCTCGGCCGCGACTGGGCCTACGACCTGCTGCACCACCTGGACGAGCGCTGTCCGGGCGGCCGGTACGCGCCCTCCCTCGCGCTGTTCAGGCTCGGCTACGCCGAGGACGCGGCGGACGGCGAAGAGGCCGGGGCCGGGGCGGACGGGCAGGACGGGGGCGGCGCATGACGACCGCCAGGCGCGACACCTACACCCCGGAGAGCCTGCTCTCCGTGGCCGTCCAGGTCTTCAACGAGCGCGGATACGACGGCACCTCCATGGAGCACCTCTCCAAGGCGGCGGGCATCTCGAAGTCCTCGATCTACCACCACGTGGCGGGCAAGGAGGAACTCCTGGAGCGCGCCGTCAGCCGGGCCCTGGACGGGCTGTTCTCCGTCCTCGACGAGCCCGGCGCCGTACGCGGCCGCGCGGTGGAGCGGGTGGAGTACGTGACCCGGCGCACCGTCGAGGTGCTGGTCGACGAGCTGCCGTACGTGACGCTGCTGCTGCGGGTGCGGGGCAACACGCGCACCGAGCGGTGGGCGCTGGAGCGGCGCCGCGAGTTCGACCACCAGGTCGCGGAGCTGCTGAAGGCCGCCGCGGCGGACGGCGACCTGCGCGCGGACGTGGACATCAGGCTGGCCACGCGCCTGCTGTTCGGCATGGTGAACTCGCTGGTCGAGTGGTACCGGCCGCACCCGGGGACCACCCCCGGCCAGCTGGCCGACGCGGTCGTCCACATGGCCTTCGACGGGCTGCGCACCGCCCGGCCGTAGCGGACGGGTCCCTTCCATCCGGCCTGCGGTTTTTGGCCGAAAAATTGTGCGATCAAGAGGGTGTGGCGGCATGTACGCTGGGCCCGACTCGATCCTGAGCGTGTTCAAAAATCAACATGGGGGGCCGGTGCGCAACCGCCGTCTTGTCATTTCCGCCGCCGTCGTCGTGGCGGCCAGCTTCGGAACGGTCCTGGTGCCGGCAGCGGCACAGGCCGCTCCCGCCCGACCCGCGGCCAAGGGGGCGCCCGCAGGGGGCGTGGACGCGGGCCCGCTGGCCAAGCCCGAGGCCAAGACCTTCCACAGCCCGGCCGAGCGGTCGGTCCGCAAGGCCCTGCCCGGTACGAAGGGCAAGGCGCGCTCCGGCGCGGAGGCCGGCGCCACCGCGCAGTCCGACGCCACGGCGCAGGCGGAGCCCGCCCCCTCCGCCAACGAGGAGCTGGCCGTCGTCCTGAACGGCCGCACCACCACCGCCCACGGCGTCGAGCTGCAGGCGGCGATCGTGAGCGCCCCCGGCACGACGCTCAAGGTCACCTTCGACTGGGGCGACGGGACCGTCGACACCGCCGACGGCCTGCCCGGCCTGGAGGTCAAGCGCCAGCACCGCTACGCCGAGCTGGGCGAGTACAACGTCAAGGTCACCGTGACCGACGAGGCGAACAACGCCCAGGTCGTCAACGAGGTCCCGCTCTCGACCAGCGGCTCGGACTTCACGCCGCACACCCCGACCCGCCTGCTGGACACCCGTAGCGGCGGCGGCAAGGTCGCGCCCTACACCTCGACCCGGGTGAAGATCGCCGGTAACGCCAAGATCCCGGCCGGCGCCACCGCGGTCGCCCTGAACGTCACCGTCACCAACACCGCCACGGGCGGCCACGTCACCGCCTTCCCCGGCGGCGGCCAGCGCCCGGCCACCTCGAACCTCAACTTCGAGGCCGGTCAGACCGTCCCCAACATGGTGATCGTGCCGGTCGGCAAGGACGGCACGGTCGAGCTGTACAACGGCGGCTGGGAGGCGGTGGACCTCATCGCCGACGTCACCGGCTACTTCAGCCGCACCGCCTCCAGCGGCTACACGCCGATGACGCCGGTCCGCACCGTCGACACCCGCTCCGGCCTCGGCGCGCCCCGTGTCGGCCAGGTCGCGGGCCGCGGCAGCTTCTCCACCCAGCTCGGCGGCCTCTACGTGCCCTCGAACGCCACCGCCGTGGCCCTGAACGTGACGGCCACCGGCCCGCGCGAGGCCGGCCACCTGACCGTCTACCCGAGCGGCCAGGCGGCCCCGAACACCTCGAACGTCAACTTCACGGCCGGGCAGACCGTCGCGAACTCGGTGATCGTCCCGGTCGGCTCCGACGGCCGGATCAGCATCATGAACGGCGCCTGGGCGGGCGTCGACGTCATCGTCGACGTGGTCGGCTACTACAGCCCCGACAGCTCGGGCGCCTTCATGGCCGTCGCCCCGCACCGCCGCCTGGACACCCGCACGTGGGGCAGCGGCCCCCTGCCCGGCCAGGAGTACATCTGGATGAACATCTCCCACAAGGAGGAGGGCATCGCCGGGTACGTGCTGAACACGACGGTGACCAACACCCGCGACAGCGGCTTCCTCTCCGTCGCCCCCGACGTGAACTCGCCGGCGTCCTACTTCGACGAGACGGCCGTCTGGCAGGACCCGCCGCAGTCCTCCTCGCTGAACTTCACGCCGGGCAAGACGGTCCCGAACCTGGTGCAGGCGAGCTCCGGCGGGACCAACGGCACCATCGACCTCTGGAACCAGAGCTTCGGCGACATCGACCTGATCGTCGACATGTTCGGGTACTACGAGACGAAGTGACCCCGTGAACGGCGCCCCGGAGGCAGGCCCGCAGGGCCGCCTCCGGGGCGCCGCCGCGTCCGGCGCGGGGCCGGAGGGGCGCGGTCACTCCTCCGCGATGGCCTGGGCTCCGCCGCCGGGGCCCGCATCGAGCAGGTCGGTCTCCTCGAAGACCAGCAGGGTGCGCGTCGAGAGCACCTCCGGGATCGACTGGAGGCGGGTGAGGACCAGTTCGCGCAGGGTGCGGTTGTCGGGCGTGTGGACCAGCAGCAGGACGTCGAAGTCGCCGCTGACCAGCGCGATGTGGGCCGCGCCCGGCAGCTCGCGGAGCTTCTCGCGGACCGTCCGCCAGGAGTTCTGCACGATCTTCAGCGTGATGTAGGCGGAGGCGCCCTGGCCCGCCCGCTCGTGGTTGACGCGCGCCGTGAACCCGCGGATCACGCCGTCGTCGATGAGCCGGTTGATACGGGCGTAGGCGTTCGCCCGGGACACGTGCACCTGCTCGGCGACCGACCGTATGGAGGCCCGTCCGTCCGCCTGGAGCAGCCGCATGATCGAACGGTCGATGGGGTCCAGTGGGCGGGGAGGGGCCTGAGGGGCGGGAGCGGGACCTCCTGCCGGCGTGGGTGCGGATCCCGCTGCGGAGCCCGCCGCGGCCATTTGTTCATCCGGCATTGCCCACTGCCTCCCTGTCCTGGACGTCCTGCATCCATCCCAGGGCCCCGGCGCCACTTTGTCCACAGCCTGCACCCGCCTGTAGCCAAATTGCGCCATCGACCGAACAATCGGTTGGTGAGGCGCCTCACACCCGTGGCCGCGTCCCTCCCCCCAGCCCACCCGCTGGGCGGTACCCCAGCCCGCTTCCCAAGAGGAGGTGTACGCCGCCATGACGGTCCAAGAGCTGCCCGGCGCAGGTGCGTCCCACCGGTCGACCCCGCCGCCCGCCTGGAGGCCCCGTACGGACGCCGCTCCGCTGCTCCCGGACCCCGAGCCGTACCGGGTGCTGGGCACCCCGGCCGCGGAGCGGCTCGACGCCGACCTGATGCGCCGCTGCCACGCGGAACTGGTCCGCGGCCGCCGCTACAACGCGCAGGCCACCGCGCTGACCCGGCAGGGCCGGCTCGCCGTCTACCCCTCCACGGTCGGCCAGGAGGCCTGCGAGATCGCGGCCGCCCTGGTCCTCGAGGAGCAGGACTGGCTCTTCCCGAGCTACCGGGACACCCTGGCGGCCGTGGCGCGCGGCCTGGACCCCGTCCAGGCGCTGACGCTGCTGCGCGGCGACTGGCACACCGGCTACGACCCGCGCGAGCACCGCATCGCCCCCCTCAGCACCCCGCTGGCCACCCAGCTGCCGCACGCGGTCGGCCTGGCCCACGCGGCCCGGCTGCGCGGCGACGACGTGGTGGCGCTCGCCATGGTCGGCGACGGCGGCACCAGCGAGGGCGACTTCCACGAGGCCCTGAACTTCGCGGCCGTCTGGAAGGCCCCGGTGGTCTTCCTCGTCCAGAACAACGGCTTCGCGATCTCCGTCCCGCTCTCGAAGCAGACGGCCGCCCCGACCCTGGCGCACAAGGCCGTCGGCTACGGCATGCCCGGCCGCCTGGTCGACGGCAACGACATCGCCGCCGTCCACGAGGTGCTGTCCGAGGCCGTCCGGCGGGCCCGCTCGGGTGGCGGACCGACCCTGGTCGAGGCCGTCACCTACCGCATCGAAGCCCACACGAACGCCGACGACGCGACCCGCTACCGCGGGGACGCCGAGGTCGAGGCATGGAAGGCGCACGACCCCGTGGCACTGCTGGAGCGCGAGCTGACCGCCCGCGGGATCCTGGACGAGCAGGCGGTCCAGGCGGCCAAGGACGCCGCCGAGGAGATGGCGGCCGACCTGCGCGAGCGGATGAACGCCGACCCGGTCCTGAACCCGATGGACATCTTCGCGCACGTCTACGCGGAGCAGACCGGCCGGCTGCGCGAGCAGGCGGACATGCTGCGCGCCGAGCTCGACGCGGAGGAGCAGTCGTGACGACGGTGGCGGCGAAGCCCGCGACGATGGCGCAGGCCCTGAACCGGGCCATGCGCGACGCGATGGCCGCGGACCCGGCCGTGCACGTGATGGGCGAGGACGTCGGCACCCTCGGCGGCGTCTTCCGCATCACCGACGGACTCGCGAAGGAGTTCGGCGAGGACCGCTGCACGGACACCCCGCTCGCCGAGGCCGGCATCCTGGGCACGGCGGTCGGCATGGCCATGTACGGCCTGCGGCCGGTCGTGGAGATGCAGTTCGACGCGTTCGCCTACCCGGCGTTCGAGCAGCTCATCTCGCACGTGGCGCGGATGCGCAACCGCACCCGCGGCGCGATGCCCCTGCCGATCACCATCCGCGTGCCCTACGGCGGCGGCATCGGCGGCGTCGAGCACCACAGCGACTCCTCCGAGGCGTACTACACGGCCACCCCCGGGCTGCACGTGGTGACCCCGGCGACCGTCGAGGACGCCTACGGGCTGCTGCGCGCCTCCATCGCCAGCGACGACCCGGTCGTCTTCATGGAGCCCAAGCGGCTCTACTGGTCGAAGGCCGACTGGAACCCCGAGGCCCCGGCCGGCGTGCCCGGCATCGGCAAGGCGCTCGTCCGCCGCGCGGGCACCGGCGCCACCCTGATCACGTACGGGCCGTCGCTCCCGGTGTGCCTGGAGGCGGCCGAGGCGGCGCGCGAGGAGGGATGGGACCTGGAGGTCCTCGACCTGCGCTCGCTGGTGCCGTTCGACGAGGAGGCGGTCGTCGCCTCGGTGCGCCGCACCGGCCGCGCCGTGATCGTCCACGAGGCGAACGGCTTCGGCGGCCCCGGCGCGGAGATCGCCGCCCGCATCCAGGAGAAGTGCTTCCACCACCTGGAGGCACCGGTGCTGCGCGTGACGGGCTTCGACATCCCGTACCCGCCGCCGATGCTGGAGAAGCACCACCTGCCCGGTGTGGACCGGATCCTGGACACCGTGGCCCGCCTCCAGTGGGAGAACTGATGGCCCAGGTGATGGAGTTCAAGCTCCCCGACCTCGGGGAGGGACTGACCGAGGCCGAGATCGTCCGCTGGCTGGTCGCGGTCGGCGACGTCGTCGCCGTCGACCAGCCCGTGGTCGAGGTCGAGACGGCCAAGGCGATGGTGGAAGTGCCGTGCCCCTACGGCGGTGTCGTCACCGCCCGCTTCGGGGAGGAGGGCACGGAACTCCCCGTCGGAGCACCGCTGATCACGGTGGCGGTGGGTGCGGGCGCGGGTGACGCGGCCGGCGCGGGCACGGTGCGGGAGCCGGAGGAGTCCGGTTCGGGCAACGTCCTGGTCGGCTACGGCACGGACCACTCGCGCACGGCGCGTCGGAGGCGGGTGCGACCCGCCTCCGCGGCTCCGGCCCCCGCTCCCGCCGCCCCCGCGGCCGTCGCTGCTCCGGCCGCTCCCGCCGTCCGGCCCGCCGGGCCGGTCCCGGTCATCTCGCCGCTGGTGCGCAAGCTGGCCCGCGACAACGGGATCGACCTGCGCGCCCTGACCGGGTCCGGGCCCGACGGCCTGATCCTGCGCGCGGACGTCGAGGCGGCGCTCCGGCCGCAGGCGGCCGTCCCCGCCGCACCCGCCGCCGCTCCGGCCACCGCCGCCGCGGCGCCGGCCGGCGCCGAGCGGATCCCGCTCAAGGGGCTGCGCGGCGCGGTCGCCGACAAGCTCTCGCGCAGCCGGCGCGAGATCCCCGACGCCACCTGCTGGGTCGACGCCGATGCCACCGAGCTGATGGCGGCGCGCGCGGCGATGAACGCCGCGGGCGGCCCGAAGGTCTCGGTGCTGGCCCTGCTGGCCCGGATCTGCACGGCGGCGCTGGCCCGGTACCCGGAGCTCAACTCCACGGTCGACCTCGCGGCGAACGAGATCGTCCGCCTGCCCTCCGTGCACCTGGGCTTCGCCGCCCAGACGGAGCGCGGCCTGGTCGTCCCGGTCGTCCGCGACGCCCACGAGCGCAGCGCGGAGTCGCTGACGGCGGAGTTCGCGCGGCTGACCGAGCTGGCGCGCACCGGGAAGCTCGCCCCGTCCGACCTGACGGGCGGCACCTTCACCCTGAACAACTACGGGGTGTTCGGGGTGGACGGATCGACGCCGATCATCAACCACCCGGAAGCCGCGATGCTCGGGGTCGGCCGGATCACCCCCAAGCCGTGGGTGCACCGGGGCGAGCTCGCCGTCCGCCAGGTCGTGCAGCTGTCCTTCACCTTCGACCACCGGGTGTGCGACGGCGGCACGGCGGGCGGCTTCCTCCGGTACGTCGCCGACTGCGTGGAGAACCCGGCGGTGCTGCTGCGCACCCTGTAGACCCGCCCGCGGGCGGGGCGGCCGGTCCGGGCGGGGGTCAGACCGCCCGGACCGGCGCGCCACCGCGCCCGGCCGTCCGGCCCCGCAGTGCGCTGCGGGGTCAGACGGCCAGCAGCACCTTGCCGACGTGGGCGCCGGACTCCACCAGCCGGTGGGCCTCGGCGGCCTCGCGCATCGGCAGCACGGTGTGGACGACGGGCCGGACGCGGCCCGCCGCCACCAGCGGCCACACGTGCTCCCGTACGGCCGCGACGATCGCGGCCTTCTCCTCCCGGGGCCGCGCCCGCAGCGTCGTCCCGGCGACCGCGGCCCGCTTGGCGAGCAGTGCGCCGAGGTTCAGCTCGGCCTTCACGCCGCCCTGGAGCCCGATCACGACGAGCCGTCCGTTCACGGCGAGGGCATCGACGTTCCGTGCGAGGTACTTGGCGCCGATGATGTCCAGGATGACGTCGGCCCCGGCCCCGCCGGTCGCGGCCTTCACCTCCGCCGCGAAGTCCTGGGTCCGGTAGTCGATCAGGATGTCGGCGCCGAGCTCCTTGCAGCGGGCGAGCTTCTCGGGCCCGCCCGCGGTGACCGCCACCGTCGCCCCGGCGGCCTTCGCCAGCTGGACGGCCATGGTGCCGATGCCGCTCGCGCCGCCGTGCACCAGCACGGTCTCGCCGGGGCGCAGGTGGGCGACCATGAAGAGGTTGGACCAGACGGTGCAGGCCGCCTCGGGCAGAGCCGCGGCCGTCGCCAGGTCGGTGCCCGCCGGAACGGGCAGCAGCTGCCCCGCGGGGACGGCGACCCGCTCCGCGTAGCCGCCGCCGCTGAGCAGGGCGCACACCTCGTCGCCGACGGCCCAGCCCGACACCCCGGGCCCGACGGCGGCGATCCGCCCCGAGCACTCCAGGCCGGGGTGGGGGGAGGCGCCGGGCGGCGGGTCGTAGAAGCCCTGCCGCTGGAGGAGGTCGGCGCGGTTCACCGCGCTCGCGGCGACGTCGACGAGGACTTCTCCCTCGCCCGCCACCGGGTCGGGTGCCCGGTCCCAGACGAGGGCCTCGGGACCGCCGGGCTGCTCGATCGTGATCGCATGCATGGCCCGGAGCGTACGCCAACGCCCCGCCCCGGGCCGGTCCGTGCAGCACTACTAGTCGGCCGGGCCGAGGTTGATCGGGGGCTGCGCCGGCGGGGCGGCGCGCACGATGGTGATCAGGCGGTCGGTCAGCTGGAGGGGGCTGGCGTGCGGGTCGGTGTACGGCAGCAGCCGGTGTCCGCGCAGCACGCTGACGACCAGGTCCTCGGTCTCCCGCACCCCCTTGCCGACCTCGGACTTCTTCACGGGCCGCTCCACGATGTCCAGGCCGCTGCCCTGCTGGATGAGGTCCTCCATCACCTCGCCGGAGCTGGGGCTCAGTACCGACAGCCCGAGGAGCCGGCCGGCCGCGCTCGCGCTGGTGATGACCGCGTCGGCGCCCGACTGCCGCAGCAGCGGCGCGTTCTCCTCCTCGCGGACCGCGGCGACGATCTTCGCGCCGCGGTTCATCTGCCGCGCCGTCAGAGTGACGAGGACCGCGGTGTCGTCGCGCTGGGTGGCGATGATGACCTGGCGCGCCTTGTGGAGCTCCGCGCGCAGCAGGACGTCGGAGCGGGTCGCGTCGCCCACGACGCCGGTGAAGCCCTCGGAGTTGGCGATGTCGATGACCTTGGAGCTGGGGTCGACAATGACGACCTGCTCCTTCTGGAGGCCGGTGGCCAGCAGTGTCTGGAGGGCCGAGCGGCCCTTGGTGCCGAAGCCGACCACGACCGTGTGCTCGCGCAAGTTTTTCCTCCAGCGGCTCAGCCGCCACTCTTCCCTGGTGCGCTCCGTGAGCACTTCCAGGGTGGTACCCACCAGGATGATCAGGAAGAGCACGCGCAGCGGCGTGATCAGCAGGATGTTGACCAGGCGGGCGCTGTCGCTGTGCGGGACGACGTCGCCGTAGCCGGTCGTCGACAGGGTCACCGTCGCGTAGTAGAAGCAGTCGAGCAGGTCGACCGTCTCGTTCGCGTTGTCGTGGTAGCCGTCCCGGTCGAGCCAGACGATCAGCACCGTCAGGAGCAGGACGAACAGCGCCATCAGCAGCCGCTTGGCGACCTGCCGGAGCGGCTTCTCCACCACCTGCCGCGGCAGTTTGATGCGGCGTGAGACGAGCTTCTCGTCCGCCCCCCGCGCCATGGCGTCGTGGCCGTGCAGTTTCACGTGAAACATCCTCCCGAGACCCACGGCAGGTCGAGGATCTCCAGGTCCTGTCCTGACCGCGCACCGTGCGGCGGTACGACGGCCAGCGCATCGGCCGCCGCGATGCCGCGCAGCATCGCGGGCCCGTTGTAGCGAAGCGGTACGGCGTGCTCGTCGGTCAGCCGGACCGGGACGAGCCGGGTGTCGTACGGGTGCCCCGGCACGTCGCCCTGGACGGGGGCCCCGTACCGGGGCCGCCGGCGGCGGCCCGCCAGCGCGCGCAGCAGCGGCTCTGCGAGGGTCAGCAGGCCGGAGACGGCGGCGAGGGGGTTGCCGGGCAGGCCGACCACGTGCCGGCCGCCGGCCTCGTCGCCGAGACGGGCCAGCAGCATGGGGTGCCCGGGGCGTACGGCCACCCCGTCGACCAGCAGCTCGGCGCCGGCCCGGCGCAGCACCGGGTGGACGTGGTCGACGGGCCCGGAGGCGGTGCCGCCGGTGGTGAGGACGACGTCGGCCTCCGAACCGGTGACGGCCTCCAGCAGCGCCTCGGCGCCCGCGTCGTCGTCCCCGATCCGGCGGGTGGCGGTGACCTCGGCGCCGAGCCGCTCCAGCCAGGGGCCGAGCATCGGGCCGAGGGCGTCGCGGATCAGGCCGTCGTGCGGACGGCCCTCGGTGAGCAGCTCGTCGCCGAGGACCAGCACCTCGACGCGGGGCCGGGGCCGGGTGGTGAGCCCGTCGTACCCGGCGGCCGCGGCGAGTCCCAGGACGGCGGGGGTGACCAGGGAGCCGGCGGGCAGCAGCAGGTCGCCGGAGCGGCACTCCTGGCCGCGGGGCCGGATGTCCTGGCCGGTGGTGACGGGCCGGTCGGCGTAGAGCTGCCCGCCGGCCTCGCGGGAGTGCTCGCTGCGGATGACGGCGGTGGTGTCGGCGGGGATCCGGGCGCCGGTGGCGATCCGCACGGCCTCGCCGTCGGCGAGGGGCTCGGGCCGCCCGGACCCGGCGAGCACGCCGCCGTCGGCGCGGACGGTCCAGGGGCCGGGGCCGGCGACGGCCCACCCGTCCATGGCGGAGGTGTCGAAGGACGGCAGGTCGGTGAGGGCGTCCAGGGGTGTGGCGAGGACCTCGCCGAGGGCGGCGGCGAGGGGGACGCGGCGGGTGCGCGGCCGGACGCCGGCGCCGGCGCGGGCTGCGGCGTCG
>NZ_RPSE01000109.1:0-16800 GCF_003949955.1 Streptomyces sp. WAC05292 | reverse complement strand
GTGGGGGAGGAGGGGCGCGGGGTCGCCACCATCATCGAGATGGTCAACACGACTCGGCTCGACTGCGTCCTCGGCGGCGCGTCCGGCATGCGCCTCGGCACCATCCGGGCCGTCCACCACGCCACCCACCGGCGGGCCTTCGGCAAGGCGCTCGTCGACCAGCCGCTCATGCGCAACGTCCTCGCCGACCTGGCGCTCGAATCCGAGGCCGCCACCGCGGCCGCGCTGCGGCTGGCCGGAGCCACGGACCGGGTGGCGGGCGGGGACTCCGACGAGGCGGTACTGCGCCGGATCGCCCTGGCCGTGACCAAGTACTGGGTGTGCAAGCGGGCCCCGGGGCACGCCGCGGAGGCGCTGGAGTGCCTGGGCGGGAACGGCTACATCGAGGACTCGGGCATGCCGCGCCTCTACCGTGAGGCGCCGCTGTCCTCCATCTGGGAGGGCTCCGGGAACGTCGCGGCGCTGGACTCGCTGCGGGCGATGGCCCGGCAGCCGGAGACCGTCGAGGCCTACTTCGCCGAGGTCGGCCTCGCGGCCGGCGCCGACCGGCACCTGGACGCGGCCGTCGCCGGCCTGCACAAGCAGCTCGCCGACCCGGCCGAGGCGGAGTACCGGGCCCGGCAGCTCACCGAGACCATGGCCCTCGCCTTCCAGGCCGCGCTCCTCCAGCGCCATGCCCCCGGCGCCGTGGCCGATGCCTTCTGCGCCTCCCGACTGGGCGGCGAGCACGGAGGGGCGTACGGGACCCTGCCCACGGGGGTGGACGTCGAGGCCGTCCTGGGGCGGGCCCGGACGCAGGCCGCGGGGGGCTGAGGCGCCGTTCCGCCGCGGGCGCAACCGCAGGAGGCGATCCGCACGTCTCCACCGCCGACGGCGGCAAGGCGGCAGCAGCGGCGACAGGGGACCGGTATGGGACGCGGGCGCGGCGGAGCGGGGCTGAGAGCGGCCGCCGCGGCGGTGGCGGTGGCGGCGGGCGTGGCGGGCCTCGCGGCCTGTTCCCCGGAGGAGGAGCCGGCCGTACCGCCCACCGTCTCCTCCACCGCCGCCCCGCCGGGATCGACGGCCCCGACGGCGCCGACAACGCCGTCGTCCGCACCGCCGCCCACGGCGACGCCCGCCGTCCGCACGGGTGTGCCCTGGCACCTCGACCGGCTCGACCAGCGCACCGGCCCCCTCGACGGCCGGTTCACGGCGGCCACCGACGGCACCGGGGTCCGCGTGTACGTCCTGGACACCGGGCTCGACCTGAAGCACGCCGAGTTCGGCGGGCGGGCCGTCCTCGGCGCCGACTTCGTCGGCGACCCCGATGCCGGGGACTGCCACGACGGCGGCGGCCTCGGCCACGGCACGTTCGTCGCCGGCGTCATCGCGGGCCGGACGCACGGGGTCGCTCCCGGTGCGGAGCTCGTCCGGGTCCAGGCCATCGCCTGCGAGGAGGGGAGCGGGCCGGGCGCGCGCAGGGACGCCGGTCCGCCCGCCGGCCCGACTGCGGAAGCGGCCGTCATCAGGGCCGTGGAATGGGTCGCCGCCCACGCGCGGCGCCCCGCCGTGGTCAACATGTCGCTCAACCTGGCAGAGCGGTCCGCCGCCCTGGACGCAGCGGTCGAGCGACTGATCGCCTCGGGGATCCCCGTGGTGGTGTCCGCCGGCAACTTCGCCGACGACGCCTGCGCCCACTCCCCGGCCGGGGCCCGCGGCGCGATCGTCGTCGCCGCTTCCACGCGCGACGACCGCCACTGGACCGACGGCGGCAGCCACGGCTCCGGACACGGGGCGTGCGTGGACCTGTACGCTCCGGGCGCGGAGATCACCTCGGCGCTCGCCGGCGCGGGCACCGCGACCGCCGACGCCGCGGCGACCTCCTGGGCCGCCCCCCACGCCACGGGCGCGGCCGCCCTCCACCTCGCCACCCACCCCACCGCCACACCCGCCGAGGTCCGCGCGGCGCTCCTCGGCCGGGCGGTCCGCGACGCACTCGGCGGCGTACCCGCCGGAACCCCGAACCGGCTGCTGCACACCAAGGGCCTGTGACCGGGACCGGGGGCCCGCTCCGGGGGCGGTCATGCGCGGCGGAACGGCGCGGCGCCACCGCCAGGGGCCCCGGCTGGCCCTACTGTCTGCCGCATGGCTGAGACGTTCGACCACAACCCGCAGGTATGGACCGCCGGACGGCTGCGCGAGGCGCTTGCCGCCCTTCCCGACGAGACCCCGATCCACATCGGCGTCGCGGACAGCCCCGGCGATTTCGACAGTTACGGCGACCACGTGCTGGTGGCCGCCGAGCCGGTGGAGCTGGAGATCGAGGGGGAGGCGTGCGTGCAGTTCACCCTCTTCGCCGATGCCCTGGCCGGTGTCTACCACCGTGAGGTGGACTGACGGTGCCCGGTGCGGGCCCGGGTGCGGGCCCGCGCGCCGCCTCCGACGGGAAGAGCCGGGCCCGGCGACGTAGCCTGGTCTGAACGCCCGCCCGCGGACCCGGGGAGGCGGCGTATGACCGACCCGTTCGGATTCCTGCACACCGCGCGCAGCCCTGTTCCGCCCCGGCCCGCCGAGGAGCGGCTCGGGGACTGGCGCGAGGTGTACGCCGGGCAGGTCCTCCTGCCGCTGGTGTCCGCCCAGGCCAACCGCTGCATGGACTGCGGGGTGCCGTTCTGCCACGGCGCGTGCCCGCTGGGGAACCTGATCCCCGAGTGGAACGCGTACGCCGCCCGCGGCGACTGGCGGGCTGCCTCGGACCGGCTCCACGCCACCAACAACTTTCCCGAGTTCACCGGGCGCCTCTGTCCGGCTCCCTGCGAGGACGCGTGCGTGCTCGCGCTGGAGGGCGCCCCGGTGACCATCAAGAACGTCGAGCAGGCCATCGCCGACCACGCGTGGGAGAGCGGGTACGTCGGCGCGGCGCCGCCCGGAAGGCACAGCGGGCGGAGCGTGGCGGTGATCGGTTCCGGGCCCGCCGGGCTCGCCGCGGCGCAGCAGCTGACGAGGGTGGGCCACACCGTCGTCGTCTACGAGCGCGACGACCGGATCGGGGGGCTCCTGCGGTACGGCATACCCGCGTTCAAGATGGAAAAGTCCCACCTGGAGCGGCGGATCGCACAGATGCGGCAGGAGGGCACCGTCTTCCGCGCCGGCTGCGACGTGGGGGGCCGGGTGGATGCGGCCGAGCTGCGTCGGCGCCACGACGCCGTCGTCGTGGTGGGGGGCGGGGACACCGGGTCCGACTGCGTCGGGACCGCGCTGCGGCAGGGGGCCCTGTCGGTCGTCCAGATCGACATCAACCCCGAGCCCGGGAGCGAACGGGCCGGTCACGAGCCCTGGCCCGTGTACCCGAAGGTCTACCGGATCTCGCATGCGCACGAGGAGGCCCGCGGGCGGCAGGGAGCCGACCCCCGGCTGTTCGCCCAGGCCACGCTGCGGTTCGAGGGCGACCCCGGCGGGCGGGTGCGCGCCCTGCGCCTGAGCCGGGTCGAACCGCGGGACCGCAGCCCCGTCCCGGGGACCGAGCAGGTCGTCCCGGCCGAGCTGGTCCTGCTGGCGCTCGGCTTCTCGGGTCCCGAGCGCGGTGGCGGGCTGGAGCGGCAGCTGGGGCTGGTACGGGACGGCCGCGGCACCTTCGCCCGGGACGGCGCCTTCGCGGCGCCCGGTGCGGAGGGGGTGTTCGTCGCCGGCGACGCCGGGCGCGGACAGTCCCTCGTGGTGTGGGCGATCGCCGAGGGGCGGGCCGCGGCCGCCGCCGTCGACTCCTACCTGACCGGGCGGACCGAGCTGCCCGCCCCGGTGCGCGCCGACGACCGGCCGCTGACCGCCTGACCGGCACGGCACAATCGTCGGGTGACCGAAGACCCCCATCTGTGGCTGGAAGACGTGGAAGGCGAGTCCGCGCTGGCGTGGGTCGCCGCGCGGAACGCCGAGACCGCCGCCGTGCTCGCCGCCGACCCCCGGTACGACGCCCTGCGGGCCGAACTGCGGGAAGTCCTCGACGACGTCGAGCGGATCCCCTACACCGTCCGCCGCGGCGGCCACCTGTACAACTTCCGGCGCGACGCCGGCCGTGCCAGGGGCGTGTGGCGGCGTACGACCCTGGAGCAGTACCGCAAGGACGAACCGGCCTGGGAGATCCTCCTCGACGTCGACGCGCTCGCCGCGGCCGAGGGGGAGGAGTGGGTGTGGGCCGGCGCGTCCGTGCGCCATCCCGAGTACCGCCGCGCCCTGGTGATGCTCTCCCGGGACGGCTCCGACGCCGTCGTGGTGCGCGAGTTCGACCTGGAGCGCAGGGAGTTCGTCGAGGGAGGCTTCCGGGTCGCCGAGGCGAAGACGCGGATCGGCTGGATCGACGAGGACACCGTCTTCGTCGGGACGGACTTCGGGCCCGGCTCGCTGACCGCGTCCGGATACCCGCGCACCGTGCGGCGCTGGCGGCGCGGCACCCCGCTGGAGGACGCGCAGACCGTGTTCGAAGCGGAGGCCGGCGACGTGTCCGCCTCCGGCTGGCACGACCCGACCCCCGGCTACGAGCGGTCCTTCGTGTCGCGCTCCACGGACTTCTTCCGGTACGAGGTCCACCTGGTCGACGGCGAGCGGCTCGTGCGGATCGACGTGCCCGACGACGCCGGGAAGTACGTGTGGCGCGAGTGGCTCGTCGTCACCCCGAAGAGCCCGTGGCTCGGGCAGAAGGCGGGGTCGCTGCTCGTCTTCGACTTCGAGGCCTTCCTGGCCGGCGACCGTACGCCGCAGGTGCTGTTCGAACCCGACGGGCGGACCGCGCTCGCCGGGCACTGCTGGACCCGCCGCCATCTGCTGCTGGACACCCTCGCCGATGTCGCGACACGGCTGGAGGTCCTCACCCCCGGGCCCGGCGGGTGGAGCCGGCGGCCGCTCGCCGAGGTGCCGCCGCTGTCGTCGGCCGCGATCACCGACACCGACGCCTACGCCTCCGACGAGTTCTTCCTCGACGTGTCCGGCTTCCTCCA
This sequence comes from Streptomyces sp. WAC05292, assembly GCF_003949955.1. NCBI lineage: Bacteria > Bacillati > Actinomycetota > Actinomycetes > Kitasatosporales > Streptomycetaceae > Streptomyces > Streptomyces sp. WAC05292. Next base: position 11,830 of record NZ_RPSE01000109.1, on the reverse strand, counting down.
GCCGTCCACGCTCACGTACGGGCACATCGGAGCCGAGTCGGAGGTGCTCAAGCAGGCCCCCGCCCGCTTCGACACGGCCGGCCTGGCCGTGCGGCAGTTCTTCGCCCGGTCCGCGGACGGCACCGCCGTCCCGTACTTCGTCGTCGGCCCCGAGGAACAGGGCGGGCCCGGGCCCGCCCTGCTGTACGGGTACGGCGGCTTCCGCGACCAGCAGACCCCCGGCTACGACGCCGTCACCGGGCGCGCCTGGCTGGCCCGCGGCGGCACGTACGCCGTCGCCAACATCCGCGGCGGCTCCGAATACGGGCCCGAATGGCACCGGGCCGCCCTCGGCGCCGACCGGGTGCGGGCCTTCGAGGACTTCGCGGCCGTCGCCGCCGATCTCACCGCCCGCGGCATCACCACCCCGAGCCGGCTCGGCATCACCGGCGCCAGCAACGGCGGCCTCCTCATGGGCGCCATGCTCGTCCGCAACCCCGAGCTCTTCGGCGCCGTCGTCGCCCGCGTCCCCCTGCTGGACATGCTCCGCTACCACCGGCTGCTCGCCGGCGCCTCCTGGACCGCCGAGTACGGCGACCCGGACGACCCCGCCGACCGCCCCCACCTGGAGGCGATCTCCCCGTACCACAACCTCGCCGCGGACCGCCCCTACCCGCCGGTCCTTCTCATGACCTCCACCCGCGACGACCGCGTCCACCCCGGACACGCGCGCAAGACCGCCGCCCGGCTCCGCGAGCTCGGCCACCGGGTCCTCTTCCACGAGAACACCGGCGGCGGCCACGGCGGCGCCTCCGACCACGAGCAGGCCGCCGCGAACGAGGCACTCGCCTTCACCTTCCTGTGGCAGCACCTGGGGAACGCCGCCGCGACCTGACACCCGCGGCCGAAAACCCTTTGCCGGGGCCCTCGGGCGTCACCCACGATGAACGGCTGTGAGTACCGCCTTCCTGTCCCGGCTGCTGCCCGACCTCGCCCCCTGGCGCTCCAGCCGGGACTTCCGCACCCTGTTCTTCCAGGGTGCGATCACCTTCTTCACCTCGTTCATGGCGATGATCGCGCTGCCGCTGCAGATCAAGCACCTGACGGACTCGCCGCTCGCCGTCGGGGCCATGGGCGCGGTGGAGCTGGTCCCGCTCGTCGTCTTCGGCCTCTACGGCGGCGCGCTCGCCGACGCCCTCGACCGGCGGCGGCTCATCCTGCTCAGCGAGGCCGGGCTGGGCGTACTCGCGCTGCTCCTGCTCGTCAACGCCCTGCTGCCCGAGCCGCTGCTGTGGCCGCTGTACGTCGTCGCCGCCGGGGTCTCCGCCCTCGCCGGGCTCCAGCGGCCCGCGTTGGACTCGCTCATGGCGCGGATCGTGCCGCACGAGCAGATGACCGCGGCCGCCGCGCTCAACGCCCTCCGCTACCAGATCGGCGCCATCGCCGGACCCGCCGCCGCCGGCATCGTCGTCGCCTCCGCGGGCTACGCCACCGCCTACGCCGTCACCGTCGCCGGCTTCGCCGTGTCCGTCCTCCTGTGTACCCGGCTGGCGCCCGCCCCGCCGTCGCCCGGCGCGGAACGGCCCTCGCTGCGCGGGATCGCCGAGGGCGCCCGCTACGCGTGGAGCCGCCCGGTGCTCCTCGGAACGTACGCCGTGGACCTGGCGGCGATGTTCCTCGCCTTCCCCAACACGATCTACCCCTTCCTCGCCGACGAGCTCGACGCCGTGTGGGCGCTCGGCCTCATGTACTCCGCCGGCGCGGTCGGCTCCCTGGTGCTCGGCATGACCAGCGGCTGGACCTCCCGGATCCGCCGGCACGGCCTGTTCGTCGTGTGCGGCGCGGCCGTCTGGGGTGCGGCCGTCGCCGCCGCCGGGCTGCTCACGGACATCTGGCTCGTGCTGCTGTGCCTGGCCGTCGCCGGCGCCGGCGACATGCTCAGCGGGCTCGGCCGTGCGACGATCTGGAACCAGACCATTCCCGAGGAGCTCCGCGGACGCCTCGCCGGCATCGAGGTCCTCTCGTACAGCGTCGGCCCCCAGCTGGGCCAGGTCCGCGCCGGCGCCATGGCCGGCTGGACCGGTACCCGCTCGGCGTTCTGGGGCGGCGGGCTGCTGTGCGTCGCCGCCGTCGCCGCCCTGACGGCCCTCCTGCCCTCCCTCGTGACGTACGACTCCGCGACCGACGAGGACGCGCGCCGGCGGCGGGCGGCCCGCGAGGCCGCGGCGGCGGAGGAGCACGAGGCCGGCACCCCGGCCTGAGCGGGCGCGCGCCGGACGGGGGAGGCGTCCGGCAGGGGGCCAATCGAAGGGACTCCCCCCGGACATCCGGACCATTCGTTGCATCCGCCGCATCGCGTACCTATGGTCCACAGGCGTTCGACGTTGGCTTCCCACGCGACCACCGGAGGTCCGTATGCCCGTCCGCACATCCCCCTTGATCCTGGCGGCAGCCGCGCTGCTCTCCCTCGGGCTGCCGGCGGTGGCCGCCGACGCGGCCGAGGAGGCGACCTGCTTCGGCCGCACCGCGACGATCACCGGAACCGGGAAGATCACCGGCACTGAGGGCGACGACGTCATCGTCGGTTCGGCCGCGGCGGACACCGTCGACGGACTCGGCGGCAACGACCTGATCTGCGGCCTCGCCGGCGACGACACCCTGGCCGGCGGACTCGGCAACGACCAGCTCGACGGCGGCGAAGGCTCCGACGTCGTACGCGGCGACCTGATCGGCACCAGGAAGGACGTGGAGGGCGGCGGCAACGACATCGTGTTCGGCGGCCCGGGCGACGACCGGCTGGGCGGCGACAGCATCGCCTTCGGCGCCAGCGCCTCGGGCGGCGGCAACGACATGCTGTTCGGCGGCGACGGCAACGACGCCATCATCGGCGACAGCCGCGGCGGCATCAAAGCCTCGGGCGGCGGCAACGACGTCCTCGACGGCGGCGCCGGCGACGACGAGCTGACGGGCGACTCCTCGGCGGAGGCCACCGCCACCGGCGAGGAGTCGCCCGACCACTACCGGCGCCACCTCGCGGCCCGCCACGACCGCCAGCCCGGCGGCTTCGACCGGCGCACGCGCCGCGGCCACGACCGGGACCACCCACGCCTCAGGCGCGGCGGCGGCGGGGCGGCCGTTGTTGCGGCCCGTGTGCCGGATGGCGGGCATGGCGTGCTGGGCGCGGCGGCGGACGATCTGCTGATCGGGGACCGGGTGTGGTTCCGGCATGCGAAGGCGGGCGAGCTGTGCGAGCGGTTCGACGTGCTGCACCTGGTGGAGGGGGACCGTGTGGCGTCGGCGGTGCCGACGTACCGGGGCGAGGGCCGGACCTTCCTGTAGGCGGCCCCCGCGCCGGTACGTCCCTTCCCGGTACGCCCGGCCCCGCTACAGCGGCGTGACGTACGCCCCGGAGATGCCGCCGTCCACCAGGAAGTCGGTGGCGTTGATGAAGGAGGAGTCGTCGCTGGCGAGGAAGGCGACGGCGGCGGCGATCTCCTCGGCTTCGGCGAAGCGGCCGAGGGGGATGTGGACGAGGCGGCGGGCGGCGCGCTCGGGGTCCTTGGCGAACAGCTCCTGCAGCAGCGGGGTGTTGACGGGTCCGGGGCAGAGGGCGTTGACGCGGATGCCTTCGCGGGCGAACTGGACGCCGAGTTCGCGGGACATGGCGAGGACGCCGCCCTTGGAGGCGGTGTAGGAGATCTGGGAGGTGGCGGCGCCCATGACGGCGACGAAGGAGGCGGTGTTGATGATGGAGCCGCGGCCCTGGCGCTGCATGTAGGGGAGGGCGGCCTTGCAGCACAGGTAGACGGAGGTGAGGTTGACGTCTTGGACGCGCTTCCAGGCTTCGAGGCCGGTGGTGAGGATGGAGTCGTCGTCGGGGGGCGAGATGCCGGCGTTGTTGAAGGCGATGTCGACGGAGCCGTAGGTGTCGTAGGCGGTCCTGAAGAGGGCTTCGACGTCTTCGGGGGTGGTGACGTCGACCTTGGCGAAGGTGCCGCCGACTTCTTCGGCGGCGGCCTTGCCGGCGGTTTCGTCGATGTCGCCGCAGACCACGTGGGCGCCTTCGGAGGCGAGGCGGCGGGCGGTGGCGAGGCCGATGCCGCTGCCGGCGCCGGTGATGACGGCGGTGCGGCCGACGAGGCGGCGGCAGACGATCTCTTCGGTGGTCCGGTCGGTGGTCATGGGTTCAGGCCTCCGTGCTGATGAAGACGTTCTTGGTCTCGGTGAATGCGGTGAGGGCGTCGGGGCCGAGCTCCCGGCCGAGGCCGGACTGCTTGTAGCCGCCGAAGGGGGTCCAGTAGCGGACGCTGCTGTGGGAGTTGACGGAGAGGTTCCCGGCGGCGACGGCGCGCGAGACGCGCAGGGCGCGGCCGACGTCGCGGGTCCACAGGGAGCCGGAGAGGCCGTACTCGGTGGCGTTGGCGAGGCGGACGGCGTCCTCCTCGTCGTCGAAGGGGAGGACGACGGCGACGGGTCCGAAGACCTCTTCGACGGCGACGGGCGCGGTGGGGTCGGCGCCGGTGACGAGGGTGGGCGGGTACCAGAAGCCGGGCCCGTCGGGTGCGGTGCCGCGGACGGCGGTGAGGTCGTCGGGGACGTAGGACCGCACGCGGTCGAGCTGGGCCTGGGAGATGAGGGGGCCCATCTGGGTCTTCTCGTCGGCGGGGTCGCCGACGACGACGCCTTCGACGAGGGGGGCGAGGAGGTCGAGGAACCGGTCGTGGACGGTGCGCTGGACGAGGATGCGGGTGCGGGCGCAGCAGTCCTGGCCGGTGTTGTCGAGGAAGGACATGGGGGCGGCCGCGGCGGCGGCTTCGAGGTCGGCGTCGGTGAAGACGATGTTGGGGCTCTTGCCGCCGAGTTCGAGGGTGACGGGCTTCACCCGGGCGGCGCATTTGGCCATGACCTGCTTGCCGGTGCGGGTGGAACCGGTGAAGACGATCTTCGCGATGCCGGGGTGTTCGACGAGGGCGTCGCCGGCGGTGTCGCCGCGGCCGGGGAGCACCTGGAGGAGGTGTTCGGGGAGCCCGGCTTCGAGGGCGAGTTCGGCGAGGCGCAGGGCGGTGAGGGGGGTGGTCTCGGCGGGCTTGAGGATGACTGCGTTGCCGGCGGCGAGGGCGGGTGCGAGCCCCCAGGCGGCGATCGGCATGGGGAAGTTCCACGGGGCGATGACGCCGATGACGCCGAGGGGTTCGAGGAAGGTGACGTCGATGCCGCCGGGGACGGGGATCTGTCGGCCGGTGAGCCGTTCGACGCCGCCTGCGGCGTAGTCGAGGAGGTCGCGGACGTTGGCGGCTTCCCAGCGGGCGTTGCCGATGGTGTGTCCGGCTTCGAGGACTTCGAGCCGGGCGAGTTCCTCGGTGTGGGCGTCGACGGCGGCGGCGAAGCGGCGCAGCAGGCGGGCCCGGTCGGCGGGGGCGGCGGCGGCCCAGGTGCGCTGGGCTGCGGCGGCCCGGGTGACGGCGGCGTCGACGTCGTCCCGTGTGGCGGCCGGGACGGTGGCGACGGTCTCGCCGGTGGCCGGGTTGAGGACTTCCAGCGCGTCGGACACGTGGTGCCTTTCGGAGGGGCTTCGGTGGGTTCGGCGGGTTCGGGGTGGCCGGGGCGGGTCAGAGGCGTTCGAAGGAGCGGCGGCGTTCCCAGTCGGTGACGGCGGAGTCGTAGGCGTCGAGTTCGACGCGGGCCATGTTGAGGTAGTGGGCGACGACTTCGGGGCCGAAGGCGGCCTTGGCGATCTCGCTGTTGTCCCAGAGTTCGGCGGCTTCGCGCAGGGTGGTGGGGACGTGGGCGTAGTCGCCGGTGTAGGCGTTGCCGTGGCAGGGGTCGGGGAGTTCGAGGCCGTTCTCGATGCCGTGGATGCCCGCGGCGACGAGTCCGGCGACGGCGAGGTAGGGGTTGACGTCGCCGCCGGGGAGGCGGTTCTCGAAGCGGGTGGAGCGGCCGTGGCCGACGACCCGGAGGGCGCAGGTGCGGTTGTCGTGGCCCCAGGCGACGGCGGTGGGGGCGAAGGAGCCGGGGCGGAAGCGCTTGTAGGAGTTGATGTTGGGGGCGTAGAGGAGGGAGAAGTCGCGGAGTGCGGCGAGCTGGCCGGCGAGGAAGTGGCGCATGAGGGGGGACATGCCGTCGGGGCCGTCGCCCGCCATGGCGTTGCGTCCCTCGGAGTCGGTGAGGGAGAGGTGGATGTGGCAGGAGTTGCCCTCGCGCTCGTCGAACTTGGCCATGAAGGTGAGCGAGACGCCTTCCTGTGCGGCGATCTCCTTGGCGCCGGTCTTGTAGACGGCGTGCTGGTCGCAGGTGGTGAGTGCCTCGTCGTAGCGGAAGGCGATCTCGTGCTGGCCGAGGTTGCACTCGCCCTTGGCGGATTCGACGGTGAGTCCGGCACCCTGCATGTCGTTGCGGATGCGGCGGAGCAGGGGCTCGATGCGGCCTGTGCCGAGGACCGAGTAGTCGGTGTTGTACTGGTTGGCGGGGGTCAGCGAGCGGTAGTCGGCGTTCCAGGCCTGTTCGTAGGTGTCCTTGAAGACCATGAACTCCAGCTCGGTGCCGACCATGGCGGTGTGGCCGTGTCCGGCGAGGCGGTCGAGCTGGCGGCGGAGGATCTGGCGGGGGGCTGCCGCGACCGGCGTGCCGTCGTTCCAGGCGAGGTCGGCGAGGAGGAGGGCGCTGCCGGGGTGCCAGGGGATGCGGCGCAGGGTGGCGGTGTCGGGGCGCATGGCGAAGTCGCCGTAGCCGCGCTCCCAGGAGGACATCTCGTAGCCGTCGACGGTGTTCATGTCGGTGTCGACGGCGAGGAGGTAGTTGCAGCCCTCCGTGCCGTGTTCGAGGACCTCGTCGAGGAAGAACTGTGCGGCGAACCGCTTGCCCTGGAGGCGTCCCTGCATGTCGGGGAAGGCGAGGACGACGGTGTCGATCTCGCCGCTCGCGACGAGGGCGCGGAGCTCCTCGGGGGCGAGCGGCGGCGTGCGGTCTACCACGGGGATCTCTCCTTCGGTGAGCCGAGGGGGCCTAAGGTATTGAAAAGAACCATTGCTTGGGAAGGGGAGGGGCCGAGATGGCCGACACGGCGAGCGGGGGCGGCGCGATGGCGCGGCTGAACCCGGTCCTGCGGCAGGTGCGGGCGGGCAGCGGCTTCGAGGAGGCCCTGGAGCAGATCCTGCAGGTGGTCCGGCTGGGCCTGGTGCCGGCCGGGGAGCGGCTGCCGCCGGAGCGGGAGCTGGCGGAGCGGATGGGCATCAGCCGGGTCACGCTGCGCGAGGTCCTCAAGGTGCTCCAGGAGCAGGGGCTGCTGGAGGCGCGGCGGGGCCGGTACGGGGGGACGTTCGTACTGCCGCGCCCGGACGCCCCGGCGGGCGGCGGCGAGGACGAGCTGCGCCGGCGCGTGGCGGGGGTCGATTTGGAGGACGTGCTGCGCTTCCGCGAGGTACTGGAGGTGGGGGCGGCCGGGCTGTGCGCCGCGCAGGGGCTGCCGGAGGAGGAGGCCGAGCGGCTGCTCGCGGCGCTGGCGGCCACGCAGGACGCGCCGCTGGCGGACTACCGCCGCCGGGACACGCTCTTCCACCTGGCGCTGTGCGAGCTGGCGGGCTCGCCGACCCTGACGGCGCAGTACGCGGCCGTCAGGGCCTCCCTCAACGACCTGCTGGACTGCATACCCCTGCTGGTGCGGAACCTGGAGCACTCGCAGCAGCAGCACGCCGCCCTGGTGGAGGCGGTCCTGGAGCGGGACGCGGACGCGGCCCGCGAGGTGATGCGGGAGCACTGCTGCGGCACGGCCGCGCTGCTGCGCGGCTTCCTGGCCTGAGGGCGCTCGCCTCCGGCCCGGCCCGCTCGTTTTGCGCAGGGGTCTTGCGCATCCCGCACTCCTGCGGCAAAGGTACGCGGCACAACCATTGTCCTGGGCAGCGGGAGCGCACATGGCCGAAGACACCGGGGCACGGCTGGACGCCGCCGTGCCGCAGACCGCCCGATCCGCCGCCGGGGGCGGCGACGCCTACCTGGAGCGCCGCGCCCTGCGCCGCGGCAGCGCCGGCTGGCTGCTGCTGACCGGCCTCGGCGTCGCGTACGTCGTCTCCGGAGACTTCTCCGGCTGGAACGTCGGCCTCGCCCAGGGCGGCTTCGGCGGCCTGGCCGCCGCCACGGTCCTGATGGGCGCCATGTACGCCTGCCTGGTCTTCTCCCTGGCCGAGCTGTCGGCCATCCTGCCGACGGCGGGCGGCGGCTACGGCTTCGCCCGGCGCGCCCTCGGCCCGTGGGGCGGCTTCCTGACCGGCACCGCGATCCTCATCGAGTACGTGCTCGCGCCCGCCGCGATCTCCATCTTCATCGGCGACTACGTCGAGTCGCTGCACCTCTTCGGCCTGACCTCCGGCTGGCCCGTGTACCTGGCCTGCTTCGCGGTGTTCATCGGCATCCACCTGTGGGGCGTCGGCGAGGCGCTGCGCTTCTCCCTCGTCGTCACCGCGGTGGCCGTGACGGCGCTGGTGGTGTTCGCCGCGGGCGCGTTCACCGAGTTCGACGCCTCGCGGCTGGACGACATCGCCGTGGACACCACCGCGTTCGGGGCCAACTCGTGGCTGCCGCTGGGGCTGCTGGGGATCTGGGCGGCGTTCCCGTTCGGCATGTGGTTCTTCCTCGGGGTCGAGGGGGTGCCCCTGGCGGCCGAGGAGGCCAAGGACCCGGTCCGCTCGATGCCGCGGGCGCTGTCGATCTCGCTGGGCGTCCTGGTGCTGCTGGCGCTGCTGACCTTCCTCGCCTCGACGGGGGCGCGCGGCGCCGACGCGATCAAGGACGCAGGGAACCCGCTGGTGGTGGCGCTGGAGGGCAACCCCGGCCTGTCGTGGCTGAAGACGTTCGTCAACTACGCGGGCCTCGCCGGCCTGGTGGCGTCGTTCTTCTCCCTCATCTACGCCGGCTCGCGCCAGCTGTTCGCCCTGTCGCGGGCGGGCTACCTGCCCCGCTTCCTGTCGCTGACCTCCCGCCGCAAGGCCCCCTACGCGGGGCTGCTCATCCCGGGCGCGATCGGCTTCGCGCTGGCCGCGGCGACGGGCGACGGGCCGCGGATGCTGAACATCGCGGTGTTCGGCGCGACGATCTCCTACGCGCTGATGGCCCTGTCCCACATCGTGCTGCGGCGCCGCGAGCCGCACCTGGAGCGCCCGTACCGGACGCCCGGCGGCACCGCGACCTCGGCCACGGCGTTCGTCCTCGCGCTGGCGGCGCTCACGGCCACCTTCCTGGTGGACAAGGACGCCGCCTTCATCGCCCTGGGTGTGTACGCCGTCGCCCTCGCCTACTTCGCGTTCTACAGTCGGCACCACCTGGTGGCCTCCGCGCCGGAGGAGGAGTTCGCCGCGCTGGCCCGCGCCGAGGCCGAGCTGGCCCGGGACTGACCGCCGGTCCCGCCGGTCCCGCCGGTCCCGCCGCTCGCCCCGCTCCCCCGTTCGACCGACCCGCCACCGGAGGTTGCCCCCGTGCCCAGGCCGCTCATCGGCATCACGACCTACGTCGAGGAATCCGCCCGCTACCGCGTGTGGGACGTCGCCGCGTCCCTCGTGCCCTGCGGTTACCACGAGCTCGTCCAGGCGGCGGGCGGCGCGGCCGTGCTGCTCCCGCCGGACGGCGCACCCGGGGCCGCGGCGGAGGTGCTGGGCCGGCTGGACGGCCTGGTCGTCGCGGGCGGCCCGGACGTGGACCCGGCCCGCTACGGCGCGCTGCGCGACCCGCGCACGGGTCCGGCCCAGAAGGTGCGGGACGAGTGGGAGCTGGCCCTGATCGGGGCGGCGCTCGATGCGGGCATGCCGCTGCTCGGCATCTGCCGAGGCATGCAGGCGCTGAACATCGCCCTCGGCGGCACCCTGGTGCAGCACATCGACGGGCACATGCACCGTCCGGGCGTCATGTCCCGGCACCCGGTCCGCCCGGTCCCCGGGACGCGCTACGCGGCGCTCGTCCCGGAGGATGCGGAGGTGCCCACCTACCACCACCAGGCCGTCGACCGGCTGGGCCGGGGCCTGGTCGCGTCGGCGCACGCGGTCGACGGCACGGTCGAGGCGGTCGAACTGCCCGACCCCGGCCGCTGGGTGCTCGGCGTGCAATGGCATCCGGAGCAGGACACGGACACCCGGGTGGTGGGCGCGCTCGTCGGGGCAGCGGCCGACCGCACGCCCGCCACCGTGCGCTGAGCGGCGGCCGGTCCGGCCCGCCGGCGCCGACGTGCGGGCCGCCCGGCGGGTCGGAAGACTGGAGGCATGATGAACAAGGCTGTGCTGGAAGGCGGGCCGTCGGACCTGTCCGAGCGGGTCGTCGACGCCCCCTCTCCCGGCGAGGACGTGAAGGTCCCGCACCGCGGCGGGTACGAGCACTTCCGTGCCACGGCGCGCCGGCAGGACGGCCCTGAGGGCAGCCTGCCCGTGTTCGAGTGGTGGGAACGGACCGAGATCGCAGAGTGACGGGGCGCGCCATGACACACACCGCGCAATGGACGGTCGGGGTCTCGCTCACGGAGGAGGGCGGGACGACCCGCGCCCGCGCCGTGCTGGACACGGGGACGGCGCAACTGGTCGGCCGCGGCTCGGCGCGCTGCAACCCGGAGGACGTCGAGGTTCCGGCGATCGGCGACGAACTCGCGGCGAGCCGGGCCATGCGGGACCTGGCGGGGCAGCTGATGCGGGCCGCCGACCGGGATCTGGCGGCGATGGGCGCCGTACCGGAGCCGCCGCGCACCGGCTACGGGTGGCCGCAGGACGCGGACGACCCGACGCGGCGCGGCCGCTGACGCGCCCCGGGGCCGGTGCGTACGGGCCGGCCGGTCAGGGCCGGACGCGGGTGAGCGACAGCAGGTCCCGGGCCGGGCCCGCCGGGCGGGAGCCGGCGGGCCACACCGCCCGCAGGGCCCGGCCCAGGGCGGCGCCCGAGACGGGGACCTGCACCAGGCGGCGGGCGGCGAGCTCGTCGCCGAGGGCGAGTTCGGACAGGACGCAGGGGCCGGCGCCGCTGACGGCCGCCGCCTTGACGGCGGTCGTGGAGGCCAGTTCGAGCAGCGGCGCGGCCAGCCCGCCGCAGTCGGCCAGTGCGCCGTCGAGCACCTGCCGGGTGCCCGAGCCGCGCTCGCGGAGGATGAGCGGGGTCGAGGCCAGTTCGGCCGCCGCCACGCCCCTGGTGCGGCGCGCCCACGGGTGCTCCGGGGCCACGGCGACCACGAGCCGGTCCTCGGCGATCACCGCCGAGTCCAGCCCGTCGGGGACGGTCAGGCCCTCGACGAAACCGAGGTCCGCGTCGTGCGCGAGGACCCGCCGCGCGACCAGCGCCGAGTTCCCGGCCTGGAGGGAGACGGCGGTGCCGGGCCGCTGCCCGCGCAGGGCGATCAGCCAGCCGGGCAGCAGGTACTCGGCGATGGTCATGCTGGCGGCCACGCGCAGCCGCGAGTCGCGGCGCCCGCGCAGGGCCTGCGCGCCGGCGTCGAAGGCCTCGGCGGCCTCCACCACCCGGCGGGCCCAGTCGGTGACGAGCGCGCCCTGCGCGGTCAGGGTGGAGCCGCGGGGCGAGCGGTCGACGAGGGCGACGCCGAGCCGGGCCTCCATCGCGCGGATCCGGCTGCTGGCCGCGGGCTGTGTGATGCCCATGTGCTTGGCGGCTCCGCTGAGGCTGCCCAGGCGCGCGACGGCGAGCAGCAGCTCCAGCGCGCCCAGGTCCGGCACCCGGTGCACCAGCGGAACCCACTCCTCGTCACCCATAAAGTCAGTTTATGGCCTTATAGGTGCGCGGCCTCTGCCGCCCGGGGTGCGGCCGGGCGAGGCTGGGGCACATGGCCAGCACCACAGCCCCTCCCCGCGCCTCCGCCACCCGGACCGCGCCC